>NZ_JBNHEP010000224.1:0-104746 GCF_050015995.1 Dapis brunnea BLCC-M229
AACTTCTTTCCTCTGAAGCTAATACACCATTTTAAGCTTGACACGGCACTAGGTAAGTATGAGGGAGCACTCAATTACCTTCAAGAATCTTTGAAAATTAGACAAGAAATAGGCGACCGCTCTGGGGAAGGGAATACTCTCCAGAATATTGGTGCAGTTTACCGGAGTCTAGGTAAGTATGAGGAAGCACTCAATTACCTTCAAGAATCTTTGAAGGTTAGCAAAAAAATAGGCAACCGCTCTGGGGAGGGGGCTTATTTCAACGAGATTGGTTTAGTTTACTATAATCTAGGTAAGTATGAGGAAGCAGTCAATTACTATCAAAAATCTTTGAAGATTGAGCGAGAAATAGGCAACTGCTCTGGGGAAGGGGCTAATCTCCAGAATATTGGTGCAGTTTACGGGAATCTAGGCAGGGAAAACGCATCTAATTTTTTTGACAAATGACCAAGATACGCTGGGAGAAAGTGGTCTGTGATACCTTTGACTCCACGCTCTACAAAAAAAAAGCTATTTTCGCGCTGCGCGATCGAATGTCCGTTCCGCTGCGCAATACAGAGTAACGCCACACTCCGCGAACGCATTCTCAGCTTGAATTTCGCCGGAATGATATAGAAATCTTTATGGTTGCTCTTGCTATCTGCAATCAGTTTGATTTATTCATTCTTTATTTTTTCTTTTGTTACTAAAAACTACACTCTGCAATCACTTTATTTTTTGAGGGATATACAAGGTTATCATTTAACTTTTATTGTCGATATTACTATCTGCAATCAGTTTTAAATAATCAAAGCAAAATAAATAATGGCTCTGCTACTTCACAGTACAATAAAATTATATTGCCAGATACTTTTCAAGACTTTAACTTAGAATTTATTGTGAGCTGAATAAAATTTTAAGAAGGTAATTGTTGTTCCATCCTGCTCTTTTTCGTTTATTTTTTATTCCAGTTTTTACAGTTTTTTCTTGGTTTAATAAATTCAATGCTATTTGTCTAATTACTGCCAAATTTTCGGGAGCATTATCTGTTCTGATTCTAGAATTATCTTCTTGGAATTGAACATCCAGAACCCAATTTAATTGATTTTCAATTCCCCAATGGCCTCGTATAGCTTCAGCTAAAATTTCTGCATTATTTGATAAACTACTAATGTAATATCTTCGTTCACAAGTAATTTTTCCATCTTTTTCAGACCGAAAATAATCCACAAAGCCAATTGATTTGAGATTTTTCCATTCGCCAAATGGATCGACTTCATCTGCAATATTACTCACCATAGAATAGTATCGACCTTCGATACGACCATGAGTTAACTCAGATTTACAATAATCACTTTGTGGGCTTTTTTTTCCTTCATTTTTAGATAATTTATTCAGCAATTTTTCGACCCTTTGATAAAAATAGCCTTGATTTTTTTTCAAAGTAATTACATAGTCAGCTTGTTGTTCTATAATTTGTTTAACAATTTCTTTTTGACATCCCATCGCATCAATGGTCACTAAACAAACAGAAATAGATAAAACCTTGAGAAGTTTAGGAATTGCAGTAATTTCGTTTGATTTTTTATCTACTTTTACTTGACCTAAAACCAGGCGATTTGCCGTTGCCCAGGCACTGACCATGTGAATAGGTTTTTGAGATTTTTTCTGGTCATAAGAACCTCTGAGAGTTTTACCATCTATTGCTATTATTTCTCCTTCAGTTATTTGACTTACTGACTTAATCCATGACAAAAAACATTGTTGTAATTGTTCGGGGTCTAGACCTGCAAAAACTCGCGCAAATGTATCATGAGATGGAATACCATTAGGCAGTTCTAAAAAACTTTTTAGCCATTCATATTTAGACTCACCATAAGCTTCTATATCCACCCATGTATCCGCGCTACAAATCACAGCACAAATCGTAATTATAATAATATCAATTAATTTATGACGTTTAGTTCTATCTACCCTCGGGTCTTCTAGTTCGCTAAAATACTCATAAATACTCTTTTTTGGCTGGAGTTTCATTGTTAAATATTAGAGTTGTTGGGAATTAACCTAAAAAAATGCCTAAAACCCTTATCAGTCAAAGTTTATAGCATTTTCAACCATCAAATCCTGAAAACCTTATATAGTAAGCTTTTGAGCATTGTTAAATTTTTATTTCCCAACAACTCTATTACTATTATTACTACAATAATTATCCTTCATAAATATCTAATATTCCACACTTAATTAGGATTTTTTAAGTATTAATTATTGAATTGATTTGAGACTTTTAACTCTTGAAATTTTTGGTATTTTTTGACAGTGATTTGAGAAGCGATAGACTGCCAGTCCGCTTTCCTACGGAATGCTATGCAAACGCGTTGGCGGAGCCTAGCGGCAGCTATATCGCATATTCTATTCTAAAATTTTATTTTTGGTCATTTGTCAAAAAAATTAGATGCGTTTTCCCTGGGTGTTGACCCTACTAAGAATACATGGTTTTGCTGGAATTAAAGCAGGGATATCACACTTAAGTAATGACCTCAAATATATACTTTCTGTTTGTAGTTAGGTGTGAAATAAAATCTATTTTAGGGGCAGAATAAATAGAAGTTGCTTTCCGCAGTGCGATCGCACTAATATTACAGTTGGTAAAACAGAGTTGGAGGCCAGTAGATTGTGGCGATACTGCTGACGCAACGCTCCGCGAACGCGCTGCTTTACATAACTATAAGTAACCAATTAAGCTAATATTGGCCAAAATCTGGGTCAGAATCTGCTCCTTACTCTATAATTCTACACCTAAAGTGAGAATGAAACAGCCCTGCTCCTGGGAGGGGAAGTCAGTCGAACTGAGTCAGGAGGAGAGAGAATTACAAAGATGAGCGTAGTTATGACGATTGGAGAATTTGTTTATGTCCAATTCCCCCGGATTTGATATTATCATTAAAGCCCTACTACAAACAAGAACTTTTTTATCACTTATTATTCGGATATCATATAATACCAAGCGTGAAAAAAGAATGCTTAACTTAGGTGAAACTTCAATTATTAAGTAATTCACACAGGTGGAATGACCTTTTTGATAATTACGCTAGGAGCGTGTTAATTATTCTTATGTTTACTTCTCGCTCTCGGACGTTGCATGCAACGTCCCTACCTACTCAAGAAACTGTAGCAAACATTTATGAAATTGGTATAAAAGGGATTTTGAGCAACCCTCCAAAAACATTTTGCCTTAAAAGGCAGGGTTTTAGACCGAATTATTTTGATAAATAGATCTTAATTTAAGTTGATATCCTGAGCATTATTAAAAATATCTAAAGTTTTTTAGATCAAAGACTACTAAGAGGTAAAAAGGTTATATTCACGACAAAGTGAGAGAAAAATTTATGGTAATTGCTACAAGACCAGAACAAAACGTAAAAATTGGCCCCACTAAACTTCTAATTAATAACGAGTGGGTAGAAAGTGCCTCTGGCAAACGGTTTGAAACTATTAACCCTGCAACAGGAGAAGTTATTTGTGATGTTGCGGAAGCAGATGCACCTGATGTAGACAAAGCTGTAATAGCAGCTCGCAAAGCATTTACCAGTGGCGATTGGCCAAAAATGTCCGCTACTAAACGAGGGGAACTTCTATACAAGTTAGCAGATTTGATGGAAGAAAATATAGAAGAGTTGGCAAGACTCGAAACCCTAGATAATGGTAAACCACTCAGTGACTCCCTCAATACAGACTTACGTTTAGCGATCGCCTGTTATCGCTATTATGCTGGTTGGGCAGATAAAGTTCAAGGCAAAACTATTCCTATCAATGGCTCCTATTTCTGTTACACCCGCCACGAACCAGTAGGAGTAGTCGGTCAAATCATTCCCTGGAACTTCCCATTATTAATGCAAGCTTGGAAACTTGCTCCAGCATTGGCAATGGGTAATACATTAGTAATGAAAACAGCCGAACAAACACCATTGTCAGCTTTTCGGGTAGGAGAGTTAGCGGTGGAAGCTGGTTTTCCTCCTGGTGTAGTCAATATTTTGTCTGGTTATGGCCCAACTGCTGGTGCTGCCATTTCCCACCATCACGATATTGATAAAGTTGCTTTCACTGGTTCGACAGAAGTTGGTCATTTAATCATGGAAGCTGCTGCTAAGAGTAACTTAAAGCGGGTGACTTTGGAACTCGGTGGTAAGAGTCCGAATATAGTGTTTGCAGATGCGGATATGGATGCTGCTATTGAAGGAGCGCATTTTGGTTTGTTCTTTAACCAAGGTCAGTGTTGCAATGCGGGTTCTCGTTTATTTGTGGAAGAGAAATGTTATGATGAGTTTGTTGCTAAGAGTGTAGAGCGGGCAAAACGCCGGATGGTGGGCGACCCATTTGCCACTAGAACTGAACAGGGACCCCAGGTAGATGAAGAACAGTTTAATAAAGTAATGAGTTATATTGAGTCTGGTCAACAGGATGGTGCCCAGATGTTATGTGGTGGGGCAAGAGTTGGCGATCGCGGTTATTTTATTGCACCCACTGTATTTGCTGATGTGCAGGATGGGATGAAAATTGCCCGCGAAGAGATTTTTGGTCCGGTGATGAGCATCATTAAGTTTAAGGATATTGATGAACTGGTGCAACGGGCGAATGATACGATATATGGTCTGGCTGCAGGAGTATGGACGCGGGATATTGGAAAAGCTCATGCTGTGGCTCATGCTGTTCGTGCTGGAACTGTTTGGATAAATTGTTATCATGTGTTTGATGCTGCTGCACCGTTTGGTGGTTTTAAACAGTCTGGTATTGGTCGGGAGTTAGGTGAGTATGGTTTACAGCAGTATACAGAGGTTAAGACGGTGACTATGAAGATGTAGTTGGCGATTAATTATTTCTACTAGACATCTCCGAAAGAAAGTAGGGACGTTCCATGGAACGTCCCTACAACAATATTTAGCGTTCTATCCTGATGGAACAAAAACTGGCTTTATAACCGAAGTTAGAATTCTTTTGAAAGCATAATCATCGTAGCAAGAATGACAACCATATCTTAACCAAGTACTGTAACGAAGATGCTTGACAAACTTTTCCCAGATGGTGAGTGTGGTCTTTCCAGGACTTTTCACGATCGGTATTAGTTATTGAATGATTTAAACTTACTTGACTTTCTATTTCTTCATTAGCGCTTCGCGTTCCGCAACCTACAGTATCATTAGACCGATCCAGTTGAGCTAATTCACAAGTTAGCAACAAAATAGATAAAAAAGAAGCTGCTAACAGCTTTTTTTTTATGTCTATATTCTTCATATCTTTATTCTTCATTTTTGGGTCTCCATATTACTTTTATTAGACATTCAGATTCAATTTAATAATTAGTTGAATCTTTAAGCGTTAGTCTTGCTTGGTGATTTATCTTGTTATCTCTACTTTACGGAATAATTTGGTTTTAATGGTGAGAAAATGTTGTAGGTTCTAGTTAGTTTTAGTCAGCCACTTCAAATTCTTAAAAAAGTTAGAAAAAGTTAGGACTTCGATAGAGAGCTTGCATTTGATAGTAGAAGAAAATAAAATAATATTTGAGTTGCCAATAAATTACTGTCTAGAAATAAAATGAATCCAGAAACAGCTTTTGAATTCGTCAACAATCAATATCTTAACCAAACAGGTCAAAGCTTGAGCGATTTACAAAATGATATTTTTTGTCTAAGTTGGGAGGGTAAAAAATATGGAGAAATTGCGGAAGAAACTCGTTACGACCTGGTATATATTAGACAGAAAGCAGCTGAGTTATGGGGAATATTGGGAGATTTATTTGAGCAACAAGTCTCCAAAACTAATTTTCGTGGAGTGGTAGAACAAACACAGAGCGATCGCCTAAAATTTCCTCTACCAGAACAGATGAAAGAATGGTTTAAAATTCTGGGTTATCAATTTGCAGAAAACTACAAAGTTGGGGATAAAATTCACGGTAAAAGATTTTTTGAATGGATAATAAAAGTTAAAGCTCGTCGGGGGTATGACCGCATTCTTGTCAGAGGTGTTGAAGGGGAGGCAACAATTTGCGACCTCAATGCTTTGCGTCGGTCGGTGGTAAAGGAAAAAACTGATGAGGGTTGGTTGGTGGCAGTGCGTCGTATTAGTAAATTTGCTCGCCATGAGGTTGAAAAGGAGGAAAATCAAAATCTGTTCTGCTATACTTTTGACGAACTTTTAGACCAAGAGGCTGACTTTGAACGTTATTTTAAATGGCTGGAGTCACAGGTAAAATTGCGAGGTATTGACAAAAAATATGTACCTCTTGCTTGTCGGAAGGAGGAAGTTGACCCCCATACTAAACAAAAAATAGGGGTGAGTGACTACGAGGCAGCGGACGGTTGGATAGATGGTTACATTGATAAGTGGCTCGATGACCCGGTGAAAAAGCATCTCTCGGTTTTGGGGGAGTTTGGTACTGGCAAAACTTGGTTTGTTTTTCATTATGCTTGGCAGCAGTTACAAAAATATTTGGATGCTAAAAAACGAGGTGTGGAGCGCCCGCGTTTGCCCATAATTATTTTGCTGCGCGACTATGCTAAAGCGGTTAATATGGAATCTCTATTTTCCGAATTCTTTTTCCGACAACATGAAATTCCTCTACCCGGTTATTCTGCTTTTGAATTACTCAACCGTATGGGTAAGTTGTTGGTAATTTTTGATGGTTTTGACGAGATGGCAGCGAGGGTAGACCGACAAAAGATGATTAATAATTTTTGGGAGTTAGCTCAAACGGTGGTACCGGGGGCGAAGGTTATTCTCACTTGTCGGACGGAACATTTTCCCGAAGCACAGGAAGGTCGCGCTCTGTTGAATGCTGAATTACAAGCTTCTGTTGCTAACCTGACTGGGGAACCGCCACAATTTGAAGTGTTGGACTTGAAAAAATTTAACGACGAGCAAATTCGTCAGGTACTTTCTTTCAATTCTGAACCTTCTACGGTAGAAAAAGTGATGAATAATTCCCAACTTTTAGACTTAGCGCGACGCCCGGTAATGAGTGAGTTAATTTTGGCAGCGTTGCCAGAGATAGAGAAAGGGAAAGCGATCGACTTGGCACGGATATATTTGTATGCGGTTACACATAAAATGGAAGGGGATATCAAGGAAGAGCGGACTTTTACTTCTCTTGCAGATAAGCTTTATTTTCTGTGCGAACTTTCCTGGGAAATGTTATCTAATGACCAGATGAGTCTGAATTATCGGGAATTTCCAGACCGCATTCGGCGTTTGTTTGGGTCAAGGGTGCAGGAACAAAAAGATTTAGATCATTGGCATTATGACATGATGGGTCAGACAATATTGATTAGAAATGAGTATGGTGACTATTCTCCTGCTCATCGTTCCATGTTGGAATTTTTTGTTGCTTATAAGTTTGCTGCGGAGTTGGGGGTATTGGTTGATGATTTTGTGGAGGTGGCGCGGATGCAGTCTCATGTTAATTTGGAGGCAATGGGTGAAATTTGTACTTGGTCTGAATATTTCCGTCGGGAGGTGGATGCTAAGGGAGGGGTTATTTCTATTCCTCCTCTGAAGAATTTTTCTCGGGAATGTCTGGAAAATTTACGTTCCACTCTGGGAGAAATGCGGTTGACAAAGGCGGTTTTGGATTTGTTATTGCCGATGTTGCGTCTAGGGGAAGGGAAGGAGGAAAAGCAGAATGTTTGTGGTAGGTTGCGGGAAGTTGTGAAAGAGACTAGGGGAAAAACTGTGGCAGAAGTGGGTTATGTTGGAGGAAATGCGGCGACTTTGTTGGTTAAGAGCGATCGTTTTGGTTTGGCAGGTTCCGATCTGAGTAGGTCTGTTATTTTGGGAGCTACATTTACTTGTGCTAGTTTGCAGGGTGTTAATTTTGCTGAGGCAAATTTGGCTGACTGTATTTTTATGGAGTCTATGAGTATAGTTAGGTCTTTAGCTTTTGCTCCCGATAGTAAGCTCTTAGCAACGGGGGATGACTTTGGTAGAATTCATTTGTGGCAAGCTGCAGATGGTAAAAAACTTTTGACTTGGGAAGGTCATACCGATAAAGTCAGAACCGTAAAATTTGCTGCGGACGGTCAAACTCTAGTTAGCGCTAGTTCTGACAAAACAGTAAAGTTTTGGAATTTGGCAAGCAGTAAATGTTTGAGAAGTTTACTAATAGATTCTGAATCTATAAAAGCTACTACCTTGAGTCCAAATATGCAACTCTTAGCTACTGGTAGTATAGATGGGACAATCAAATTATGGAATCTTAGCAATAGCAAACATCTAGCTATCTTACAAGAACACACAAGTTGGATAAACGAATTAGTGTTTAGTCCAAATGGAGAAATTTTAGCAACTGCTAGCCAAGATAGAAATATCAAGCTATGGAGTGTGAATAATGGAAAATGTTTAGCCACTTTATCAGGACATCAAGAAGCAGTCCGCACTATTGCTTTTAAACCCGATGGTAAAATATTGGCAAGTGGTAGTTTGGACTTTACCATTAAACTTTGGGATATTAGAGATATCAAAAATATTTCGCTAGCTGCTACTATTCCTGCACATGATAATGAAGTTAGAGGGCTAGTTTTTTCCGCAGATGGAAGAATGCTTGCCAGTGGAAGTGGCGATTTAACTGTAAAATTGTGGGATGTCAGCTATAGCGATCGCCCACAACTACTGAAGACTTTACGAGGACATACCTCTTGGTTGTTTCAGGTAGCTTTTAGTCCTGATGGCAAAATTTTAGCCAGTAGTGCCGGTGATAGAAAAGTAAATTTGTGGAACATTGAGAATATTGATAATCTAAAACTCCAAAATACATTAGAAGGTTGGGGAAGTTGGATTCGCTCAATTGCTTTTAGTCCTGATGGCAAGACTTTAGCTAGTGGTAGCGATGACTGTGCTGTGAGACTTTGGAATATAAAAGAAGGAAAAGTAGTGGCAACTTTCCAAAAACATCAGGAGCGTGTGCAATCAGTTGCTTTTAGTCCTGATGGTCAAACTCTAGCTAGTGGAAGTTTTGATTGGACAGTTCAATTATGGAATGTGATTACCAGTGAATGTTTGGCAACTTTGGACGGACATACAAATCAAGTGCATTCTGTTGCTTTTACTCCTGACAATAGCTTATTGATTAGTGCTGGAGATGTTCGCTCTTTGATATTCTGGAATGTCAAGACAAAGCAGCAACGGAAAACTTCACTAACCCACTGTAAATCAGAAGTTTATGCAATTGCTATCAGTCCTGATAGTAAAAAAATAGCTGTTGGTGGAGTTGAGCCTATTGTTCAATTGTGGGATATTGAGACAAATGAAAATCTAACCAGTTTCCAAGGACATCAAGCAGATATCATGTCAGTTACTTTCAGTCCTGATGGTAAGCTATTAGCAACTAGCAGCTATGACAAAACAGTCCGTTTGTGGGATGTCAGCATCCAAGAATGTATTGCCATTCTAGAAGGGCAACAAATCTGGACTTATTCAGTTGCCTTCAGTCCAGACGGTCAATTATTAGCAAATGGAGGAAACAACAACACCGTGCGCTTGTGGGATGTCAACACTCACGAACCCTATGCCACCTTTAGCGGACATCAGAGTTGGGTATTAGAAGTAGCATTCCACCCCAACGGTGAAATTCTTGCCAGTAGTAGTGCCGACGGAACAATTAAACTTTGGAACATCAAAACAGGAGACTGCATCAAAACCCTGAGAGTACCCAGACCTTATGAAAACGCCAACATTAGGGGAGTTAAAGGATTAAGCAACGCCCAAAAAGCCAGCCTTAAAGCATTGGGAGCAGTGGAATATTGAATATTAGAATCGATGAGAGAGGTAACAGACTGTAGTGTATTGTTTCAGTAATGAGCGGTTAGTCGGTATCAAGTAGATCCCCCCTAGCCCCCCTTAAGAAAGGGGGGGACAAGAGTAAGTTCCTTAATGAGTGCTTAGTCGGTATCAAGTAGATCCCCCCTAGCCCCCCTTAAGAAAGGGGGGACAAGAGTAGATTTAGTTTTGCTTTTCCTATAGCGATAGACCTCCAGTCTGCTGCCACGTTCGCGGAGCGTTGCCTCAGCAGTATCGCGAAGGGGTGTATAGCACTATCGCCCACCTGCCCACAAATTATGATTCTCTCTCACTCCGGTCCCCCCCTTTCCAAGGGGGGTTAGGGGGGATCGAATCCTGGGATCTAAAGTGATTATCAACCTCTCAACTCACCAACTAAACACTCCAACCGCCAACAAACCCCCTCAAAATCTTGCAAAACCTCAACATTAGTAAACCTCACCACCAGTAACCCATAACCCTCCAAAACACAAGTTCTTTCAGCATCATAAGCCTTTCCCTGCTCCGTAAAGTGGCTATCCCCATCAATTTCAATGACCAACCTCAGAGCAGCACAATAGAAATCAACAATAAAATTATCGATGGGTCGCTGTCTCAATACACGCAGGGGAAAGCTTGTGAGGAAATCCTGCCAGAGTTTTTTTTCTGCGGGAGTAGGGTTTTTGCGGAGTTGTTTGGCGATAGGGACAAGTTGGCGGTTGTAGGGAAGGTGAAAATTAGAGTTATTGAGTTTTGGCATGATTGGTGTTTGCGGTTGGTTGGTTTGAGTTGTCTGTCGATCCCCCTTAACCTCGTTTGGATAAGGGTTGTCTCTGGCCTTCCTAGCTTTTAGAGCCCTCCTAATCCCGCTTGGCTCAAGGTTCGATCCCCCCTAACCCCCCTTGGAAAGAGGGGGACTGGAGTGGTCTTTGAAAAAAGAGGCACTAGAGTGGTAGGAAGTGATATAGACATAATTGTAATATCTTTTTGGCGATCGCTTGCTGGCAAATATGCTAAAATACAAATCAACCTATAATCATATAATTGCTGAGGAAGTATGTCGGATGTCACTATCAAAGACTTAGAAATAGTACAAACCCTATTCAACGAAGCTGGTTTAGATTATCAATTAGAATTAGAAGGTGGAAAAATATCAGTTATGGGGCCATCAGATATCGTTTCGAGCGAAGTAGGAGTTCGCTTAATTTCTTCTCTTTATGCTTGGATAAACCCTCGTCGTCTGGGGCGAGTGTTTGACTCTGCCGGTGGTTTTATATTACCTGATAGCAACCTCAAAGCCCCAGATGTTTCTTTTGTCAAAGCCGATCGCTTGCCACGAAGCATCCGCTATTTTGCAGAAATGGTACCCGATCTAGCAGTGGAAATCAAGTCTCAAAGCGATAGAGTTCCCCCTCTGAAAAAGAAACTCCTAAAATATATCGAACTGGGGGTGCAAGTCGCAATATTAATCGATCCTGATGAAGAAACAGTAATAATTTATCGCCCCACAGGAGAACCCATTGAACTCACAGGGGATGACATATTGAGAATTCCCGAACTATTCCCTGGTTGGGAAATATCTATTTCTGAACTTTGGCCGCCAGTCTTTGATGAGGAAGAGTAGGAGTAGGTGAAAAGAAGCAATATTGCTCCTTTTTATATAGAATCCGGATAATTACTTATAGCCAAGTCATTGCGACTGGAACGGAGTGGAAGGAAGCAATCTCAGGGGTTTAGGAGATTGCTATCCTGACGGACTGCTTCGCAAACGCTGTCGCTCGCAATGACGACTATTCAATCGAATTCTATATTATCGCATAGAATCTATTTTTGACAAAAGGAGCGATCGCTAGTTTCTACACAAATATAGAAATCATCAACAACCTTTAACTATTTCGCCCTGGCGACATCCATAATATCATCCATCACCGAACCTGACTCCTCCATCTTTCCAATATCCAAAAGTGTCTTCAACAACGAATCCGGATTTAAACTCAACGAGTCAATACCTTGCTCAACCAAAAACCGGGCAAATTCTGGATAGTCACTAGGCGCCTGACCGCAAATACCAATCTTGCGATCGTATTTCTTAGCTGCTTTAATGGCAATTTTCACCATCCGACGTACTGCCTCATTCCGTTCGTCAAAAATATGTGCCACTAACGCCGAATCTCGGTCTAAACCCAAAGTCAACTGAGTCAAATCATTTGAACCGATAGAAAAACCATCAAATACTTGGGCAAACTCGTCGGCAAAAATCACATTGCTGGGCAACTCACACATCACATAGACTTGCAACCCATTCTCGCCCCGTTTCAAACCGTTTTTCTCCATCTCTGCCAATACCTTGCGACCTTCATCAGGAGTACGACAGAAAGGAATCATTGGAATTACATTAGTCAAACCCATTTCATCCCGCACCCGCTTCAACGCCTTACACTCCAAAGCGTAAGCATCACGATATTTTGGATCGTAATAACGAGACGCACCCCGCCAACCAATCATGGGGTTTTCTTCCCCAGGTTCAAACTGACGACCGCCTAACAAATTCGCATATTCATTACTCTTAAAATCGCTCATCCTTACCACTACAGGATTTGGATAAAAAGCAGCAGCGATCGTACCTACACCTTGCGCCAGTTTATCTACAAAGAAATCTGGTTTGTGTTCGTACAATGTAGTCAAGTTACCAATTTCCCGTTTCACTAACGGATCTTCCAACTCGTCATAGTGAATTAAAGCTAATGGGTGAGCTTTTATATGATTGGCAATAATAAATTCCAACCGTGCCAACCCCACACCATCACAAGGAATAGAAGACAAACCAAAAGCTTCCTCTGGGTTGCCAACATTCATCAAAATCTTGGTGCGAGTCTTAGGTAAGTCACCTAACAAAGTTTCCTGCACCTCAAAGGGCACCATACCTTCATAAACCTTGCCTTCTTCACCCTCAGCACAACAAACAGTCACTTCCTGACCAGTTATCAACACTTTAGTAGCATCACCACAACCAACTATTGCTGGAATACCCATTTCCCGCGCAATAATAGCAGCATGACAAGTACGCCCACCTTGGTTAGTAACTATAGCGCTAGCCTTTTTCATAATTGGTTCCCAGTCAGGGTCAGTTTTGTTAGTTACTAAAACTTCCCCTGGCATAAACTCGTCAATTTTGTGCACGTCAAGAATAACACGAACTGCACCTTGCCCAATCATTTCTCCCACAGCGCGACCGCGAACTAATACATCACTGCTACCTTTGAGTTTGAAGTTACGGAGAATACTACCAGATTTTTGAGATTGTACTGTTTCTGGACGCGCTTGCACAATAAATAGTTCACCAGTGAGACCGTCTTTTGCCCATTCAATATCCATTGGGGTGTAATGGTCACGCACTTGAGAATAATGTTCTTCAATAATACAGGCCCATTTTGCCAGTTGCAAGATTTCGTCGTCATTGATGCAATATTTTTCCCGTTCGGAAACTGGCACTGGCACATTTTTGGTAAGTTTGGAACCGCCGATGTCGTAAATCATCTTCAGTTCTTTTGTACCGAGACGTTTTTCCAGGATGGGGCGGAAACCTTGTTTGAGGGTGGGTTTGAAAACGAAGTATTCGTCTGGGTTGACTGCTCCTTGCACAACATTTTCACCTAAACCGTAAGCGGCTGTTACCAAGGCAGCATTTTTGAATCCGGTTTCAGTGTCGATGGAAAACATGACGCCTGAGGATGCGAGGTCAGAACGTACCATTTTTTGTACTCCCACTGACAAGGCAACGTCAAAGTGGTCGAAACCTTTGATAGTACGGTAGGAAATGGCGCGGTCTGTGAATATGGAGGCGAAACATTTATGGCAAGCTTCTAATACTGCTTCATCACCGTAAATGTTGAGGTACGTTTCCTGTTGTCCGGCAAAACTTGCATCCGGAAGGTCTTCAGCAGTTGCGCTGGAACGTACTGCTACATCTACTTCTTTGGTGTAGCGTTCGCATTCTTGTTTGGAGTTCCCCTCTAGTTTTTCACAATACTCGGCGGAGGTTCCGTAGCGATTGCACATTTGATGATATGCTTCGACTATGGCTTTTTCTAAATCTTCTGGGAATGGGGTGTCTAGGATCAGGGTGCGAGCTTGTTTTCCCCGTTTACGGAGATTCCTGACATCTTCTACGTCTAGGTCAGCAAATAGTTCTCGCAGTTTTTTCTCTAATCCAGCTTTTTGGATAAAATACCGATATGCGTAAGCAGTGGTGGCGAATCCATTGGGAACATTTACGCCTTTGAGAGTTAACTGTTGAATCATTTCTCCGAGGGATGCGTTTTTTCCTCCCACTAATGGAATATCTGCAATTCCTACTTCTTCAAACCATAGGACAAAAGCTGTTACATCTACTTTTGTTCGACTTTTTTGACCTAATAGGTTCACCATAATTTTATCCTCCAATGTTTTATTTCTGCCGTGTTGCGAGGCAGTATTTATTTATTTAGTTTTGTTTCTTTTTTTTTCAAATTGTTAAATATAATGATTGATTTGTGGGATGTTAAGAAAAACAAACTTATCGATCCCTAACTGTTAAACTCCATAAGTAAGTTGGATTATTTCTATATAGATTCTAGTTTTTTAACTAGAGGAGGATTTTTTCCCTCCATCTACATCCTAATACTTTATAGTTTAATTGCAATATAGGGTCTGGAAAATTCTTTAGTTACAAAAAGTAAAAAATTTTGTTTTTTCAGTGGTAAAGGTTATTATTAAAGAAAGATAAATTTTTAAGAGTTAGAAGAAAATGAAAGTTAAAAATAAGAATGTCAAATCGGATGTTAAAATAATGAGGGATATATTGTGTTTAAACAACAGTTGTCCAATTCAATTTGTGTTAGGAATATTAGGGAGTAAGTGGTCAGTGTTGATTTTGCGAGAGCTGTTGAGTGGCGATCGCCGAACTCACGAATTATTAGAAGCTCTACCGGGAATTAGCTCTAAAACCCTGACATCAAGACTGAGGGAGTTAGAAAAGTATGGTTTGTTAGCAAGACGAGTGTATCCAGAGGTGCCTCCCCATGTTGAATATTCTCTGACAGAGAAAGGATTAGAAGTGCAACCAGTAATGATAGCTCTCAAACAGTTAGGGGAGAAATGGTTGGGTGAGAAAAATTGTAGTTGTTCGATGGATAAGTAGGGATTTTTGGGGATGCTCATACCGTTTTACGGAAGTCATATCAAATCCGGTAGCATTAGTGTAATTAGATAATAAGAGTGTGGGAAGGGTGGTCCGTGTGGGGAGATGGGGAGAGCTAAAAAGATTTAGCAATAGCGCTCGTGAAGTGAACATTTTTTTATACCGAATCAAGCGGATTTGATATCAAAAGTCAAAAGAAAGATTTTATAGGATTAAAACTTTGACCATAGACTAATTTCAGGAAATTATTTCACATATATAGTTTGAAAATATTTGTGACATCTTTAAGGTGAATTGGGAGCGGAAGCGATCGCTGAGGTTGGGGTGTTTGCTGAGTGAATTGAGGAGTGCTGACCTGAGAGATTGTTTGTAAGCTTTTGTTCAACGGAGAGATCGCTCATATTCTCAAGTGAGAAAATTGTCTTCAAATTACAGCAAATTCCAAGTATATGAGGTACAAATATTAACGTTTGCTAACGCAAAGGATTGCTTACGGAATCCTATCGCAAACGCTAACGGATGTTTGTAGTGCGGACATCTTGGTCGCGAAGAGTATAGCTCACGAAGATAAAACCTGCTGTAATCTTACTCACTAACCAAAGGCAAATTCCCTAGATTAACTCTACTAGGGTGTCTAGCTTTAGAATGTGGGTAAGGAGCGAGGATAATTAAGACCTCCTTTTTCCCAATATTCCTTCCCCTCCATCTTCTGACTCCTGACTCCTGACTCCTGACTCCTGGTAAAAAACACGGTTCGCTGACAAAGATACCAAATGGGTTCCATATAGCAATTGAACCAAAGGTTCAGACATTTCTAAATTATCACGCCTCAGTCATAGATAGATTATTTTTGACTTTTGCTTTGCGTGTAGCACTATACCAATTCTACAGCGAAATTTTCCTATATCTAGATTATCCTAAATCAAGAGCTTTCTAGCTTTCTAATATATAAAAAAAATAGATGGTTTAAGCTACCGGAGTTAATCAGCTATTTGATAATTTTGGATTATATAAATCGAAAAAAGGTTATTTAATGACTAAAAACAAATACAGTTCTGTTAAGCATAAAAAAAAATATAGTCCATAAACCAGACAAAAAAGAAACTTTTTACATATAATATTGTCAAGGGAAAAAATAAGTTAATCTGTCATCTGGTCAGCTTAACCAGATTAATAATTACTATTGCTACTTGCTGCCCAATCTTGACTATTTTTAGATGTTGGGCCGGAAATTAAAATGTAGGTATTTAACCGAATTAATACCTAGATTAATATTTTAGTGCTGATGGTCAAATTATCCACAAAGCACTCCTGAATTAGTTAATAAGTAGTTGTAGAGGAAAGTTAAAGATAAAGCCTCAGAAACTTGAGACTAACATAGATGAAGAGGCCAAAAAATGAGCGTTATAATTATCTAACCAACCAGTCTGTACTAATCCCAACAGTCAAGTTAGTAATAGATAACGCTAAAACTAAGTGTGCAAATTGATAAGTCTGGGAAATCATAACCAGCACTACTGTAACCTTATTTAGACTAGTACCAAAACCACAACTGTCATTTCTTTCCCATCTATTCACAGTCAAAAGCGAAGATCGGGAGTTTTGGCGGAATAATTTGAGCAGAAGGATAGAAAATAAGTGACTCAAGAATTTCATATTTCAATTACTCCCCTGGGAGAAGACGAATATTTTGTCCGCACAGAAAAAGTACCTGTTGGTGGCCCAGTGGCTGAAGAAATAGTCGAATGGCCTGTAGAACAATGGCTAGCCCAAGCCCGTGACCTATTTCGCGATCCATTAATCGATCTCCTAGAAGGAAAGTCCAATTCTCAGGTAGTGATTCCTAATCAGATTGTGGCCAGGTCTGGGGAAGTAGTAAGTCCAAGTTTAGTAGCATTAGGCCAAGAAATGTATCAAGAACTATTCAAAGATACCCTGAGAGATAGTTGGAGTTGTGCCCAAGGAATAGCCCATAATCGAGGCGAGGTCTTACAGTTACGTCTAGGTACTAAAGACAGACGTATATCCAGTTTGCCTTGGGAGGTACTCCATGTAGGCGATCGTCCCCTGGCCACTGGTACTGATATTGTCTTCTCTCGCTATCAACCTAATACCTGCTTACCTAAATCTACCCGGATATTAACACCTGAAGAACCATTAAAAATCTTAATGGTGATCGCTGCTCCTACTGATAAGGACAGTCTACAACTAGAAAAAGAATACGAGGCATTACAACAAGAACTGGAAAAAAATAGTGGGCAAACTCAGATTCACCTAGATATTCTCCGACAACCAGGGCGAGAACAACTTACCCAAGCTTTAGAACAAGATAAATATCAAGTTTTCCACTATGCAGGTCATAGCAACTGGGGTATTTCGGGTGGTGAAATATCTCTTGTGAGTAATATAACAGGTTTAACAGAAAGTCTGAGTGGCAAGGATCTAGCAGGTTTGCTAGTTAACAATGGCATTCAAATGGCGGTCTTCAACTCATGTCGAGGTGCTTACAACCATGTTGTGCACCCCACCGATGAGGGAGCGGAAATCAACTTAGCAGAAGCGATGGTAAAACGGGGAATACCGGGAGTGCTGGCAATGGCGGAACGTATTCCAGATGAAGTTTCTCTCATCCTGACACGCTTGTTTTATCGCAACCTTAACCAAGGTTATCCAATAGACTTAAGTTTAAATAGAGCAAGACAAGGTTTGATTTCTGCCTACGGTTCACATGAACTTTATTGGGCATTGCCTGTTGTTTATCTACATCAGGAGTTTGGTGGATATCTAATTGAACAACAAAACGATTCTAAAAATGAAATAGAAGAGGAATCTTTTCTCACATCTATTGATGAAAAGATTGAATCTCCTAAGTACCCAGAAGATTCAACTCGCGTACAACCAGATATGGAACTGGGGAACCTGGAGGAGTATCCTACTGAACCTGAAACTGATAATTTGAATTGGCAGCTTAAAGACAGTAAAGATCGAGTGATGACACTTGAGGAGATATTGCAAGAAAGAGAAATAGAAAAGGAGCTAGATAATCAATCAATAACAGCAAAACAAAATAGTGAAGAACCTCTGTCAATATTAAAGCCATCAAAACCTCAGAAAAAGTCTCATAAATTTTCCTGGAAAAAAACATTAGGATATGCTGTGTCAGGAATGCTGTTATTATTTGGCACTAATCTAATTACTTGTAATCGACAATTACAAATGAGTGTTAAATTGCCAAAAGCACCTGCTCCAGGTATCAACTATGAATATAAAAGAGTTCGACTTATTAATGAGACAATTAATAGTACCCCAGAAGTAGAGATTCTGGCGATTCAACAGTTTAACCAAAATGATATTCGGGCAGGTAAATTGGTAGTAGAAACATTACTAGAAAGAGGTGAATTAATAAAAGCTGCAGCAGCAATAAGTGCTGTGCCAGAAAAACTCAGCAACGCTCCAGAAATCAATTTTCTCAAAGGTAGATTAGCTTGGGAATTGTTCCAAGACAGAAATCAAAATAACCTAATAGATGAAGCTATAAGTTATTGGGAAAAAGCTGCTGCCAAAAAACCAGATAATATTCAATATCAAAATGCTTTAGGTTTTGCTTATTACACCAAAGGAGACATAGAAAAAGCTTATACAGCTTGGTTAAAAGTGTTACATTTGTCTGGAGAAATTGCCCCAGAAATCGAAAAAATTCGCCCTGTTTCTTATAACTACCAGAAAAATTTATCAGTCAAGAATAGAGAAGCTCTGAATGCTTATGCAGGTCTAGGATTAGTGACACTTAAATCAGCTCAAAATTTACAAAAAATTCCCTTTCAAGCTTTCAAATATGCTAGTAAAGTTATGAGAGAAGCTGGTCAAGAATTTCACATCTTACAATTGCAAAAAAATTGGTTGTGGTCTCCCAAAACACGCCAAGATTGGGATTTATTATTGAAACTTCGAGAGCGGCAGCCATTGAAAGGTAATAAAAACTCAGAAGAGCTGGCTTAGTTATAGTGAGGGAGATTCGGAGATTTCACAGGGGTAGGTTTTTTACCTTTGATCTAAAAGAAGTGTGGAGAGAGGGGGAGGAGGGGGGAGTTTATAGCTATTTATTGTATAAAAAAGTACATTTTTTTGAGAATTTTTAACTGAATCAAATGGAGCGATCGCTCCTTTGTTAAAAACCTACTCCTGTAAGGATGGGGAGATGGGGGTATTGAAGTAATTATGGAATTATAAACATATACTATATAACCGGATTCTATATTATAAAAATATATCGTAATCATCTCTATCTATATGCAATTAACCTCATTTAATATAACTTCCTCTTAATACAGATGTTCTATTGAATGAATACGAATTTAAAAATTTATGCTATTAAAATTCTTTCTTTCTTTTGAATTATATAGCGCTACTTGAATCGGGAATAGGGAACACTTAACTGGGAACAGGAGACTATCAAAGGATTTGAGGATTTATAAATGTCAAATACCTTAATGCGTAGCGCTATAAATTCTGACTACTCGGCGATACGATAACTAATTACCCGGATTCTATATGACCTACGGACGTTTCATGTAACGTCCATACCATTTCTAATAAAGATTTATTGAATTGCTATTACTCCAAAGTGTAAGTATTCAACCGGACATCATATAAATAGCTAGCTGAATATAATAAGAATTCTGAATAGCTTACCTAATTAAAGTAGATTAGGTTAGATGTATTGAAATTTTATTTCTCAAATAACTAATCTAATTATAGAAAAGATCGCCATGACACAAAAACAGGAAAATACCGTCAAATTTTTTAACTCCGTTTCTGGCAGAATATTTACACACCTCATTGCTGTTTTTTTAACTCTAGGTGGTGTTTGGTTCTTTCAAAATCGACCAGTAAATTATTCAAAAACTATACCTTTAACTCCAGACCCAATTAACCTTGAAAGATATAACAAAGAACAACCTATTAATTATAGTGCTAATACAATTGAAGCAGAAAAAAAAATAGCTATTGAACAATTTAGTAAGAATGATATTGAAGCTGGAAAAAAGGCTATAGAATCTCTGCTAAATCGAGGTGCTTTTCTCGAGGCAAAAGAAGCAATTAATATTGTGCTAAAATCACCTAATAATAACCAAAATATTGACCCAGAAATAAATTTTTTATACGGTCGATTGGTTTGGGAGCTAGCCCAAGATGGAAATAGAAATTATACTGTAGATGAAGCCTTATTTTTCTGGAAAAAAGCAGTTTCTCAAAGTCCTGATTCTGTTCTATATCAAAATGCTATAGGTTTTGCTTACTATACGAAAGGAGACTTGAAAAAAGCTTATGATGCTTGGTTCAAAGTATTAAAATTATCAGGAGAAGTTTTACCAGAAACAGAAACATTGCGGAACATTTCAACAGAGGCTATTACGACTCCAGAAGTTGAACAAAAAGATGCTATTAATGCCTATGCAGGGATTGGATTAGTAATGATGAAATCTGCTCAAACTTCTCAGGAAAATGAGCAAAGAGAACGCTGGTTGAGAGCGCTCCAGTATCGGACAAAAGTAATGAATGAAGCTGCGAGAGAATATCATATTCCCCAACTTCGACAAAACTGGTTATGGTCGCGAGTGGCGCTACGAGATTGGGATTTTCTGATGAGAACAGATTGGAATATTTTGAGGAAAAAAAGGTAGTGGAATGGCGTTTTAAACTGAAGTCGAGCTTGTTGAGGATAGTGAGCGCTTGACATCAATAGGACTTACGCAATACAACCTATTTTCGTCATTGCGACCGACAGGGAAGCAATCTCAAACCCTAGTTTTTCCTACCTCATGCGTAAGTCCTGATCAAATGAAATTGATTCAGTTCGTTCGCAATTACCTCCTATTTCTTCTTTCCCAACGTCTCTGAAGGCAATTCCCCAAACATGGTTTTGTAATCTTTAGTAAAATGACACGGACTGTAAAACCCAAATTCACTAGCAAGGATGGCGATGGTACAATTTTCCGGTTCCCTTGCTTTCAGGTGTTGTCGCACTGCATTAAGTCGTCGTACCTTCAGATAGCGCATCGGACTCACGCCAAATAAGTCTTTAAAACCAAAAGATAATGCAGCACTGCTAGACCCTAAATTTTGAGCGAGTTGTTTTAAGGTCAGAGGTTTTTCCAAGTTTGCTAGTATTTCTGTTTCAGCTTGGGCAATCAACTTTGCTCTTCGGGAAGGTTTGAAGAAACACTTGGAATTCAACTTGATAGGAATCTGACTAATCAACAAAGGAATGAAATCATCAGCAACCAGTTTCTCAATGTGAGGGTTTTGAAACCAACTCGGTTGGTGTACTGCTAACCAAAATAGTTGTTTCAGATAATCTTTAATTTCTGTCATCCCAGTGGGTAACAAATTTACATGATTTCTTCTCCGGAAATTATCGTCTAGATCGTGGCGTTGTAGTTGGTTTGCATAAGCATTAAAAATTTGAACAGGCATAAAAATTTGTGTCAACCTTCCACCCTGGGGACTAATGAAGTCTGCTCCCCTACCATTGAAACCAAAAATAGTCCTTTGAGGATCGATAGGGTGACGAAAAGAGTAATATTCCTTTTCATTCTCAGACCAAATTATCGAAAAACCTATATTGCCCTTTCTCGGAGGATCGCCCGATAATTGAATTCCTTGGTTCGTCTGATTATATACGAAATATATCTCACCAACCTGAATTGACAAAACCTCAGCTTCAAGAGAACCGGAACTTATTTGTATTACTTCTCTCCGTCGATGGGCAAAAAACTCTTTGAAAGCATCCACATCTGTAAAGGATTTGGAGACAATCTTCAGATTGCTTGTCCCATAATTATCTTGAGTTTGGGTAATTTTACTGTTGTTTATATCCATCAATAAACTTCCTGTTTACATAAGCACTTATAAAAAATAATCAAACCAACTATTTATAAATATAATTTATTTTATATCTAAATTATATATTTATTTCTTATAATTCAAAAAGTTAGAATTTTTGATTATTCAAAGAGATAGATTACCACTAAACTAAATTTTTAAGTCTTCGGATTACTCTGTTGTGGTACGGAGTGGGTATGACCCATCTTAATTCGATTGATGAATTCAAGGGTGTCCAATTGAGTGAAGGTGATACGGTTCCGAGTAAGCGAATGGGACTTTACATAACATCCCAAGGCTATCCAGATTGGGTTTTGCGAGGTGGTCTGAAATGTTATTAACCCCTTTTACGAAGTTTTAGCTATGTTTTTCAACGGTATGTTGAACCAGATTTGTAGAGTATTAGCGGTATTTGCCATCGCCACTTCTCCCTTCTTCACCAAACTATTGGGTTTACTCTCACAAAAAGACATTAGGCAATTCTCGCCTTAACGGTGGTTTGTTTATTAGAAGCTGTTTGAGAAGTGCTGCATGGAACCGATAAATCCTAAAAACCTAACCCCCCTGCCCCCCTTTCAAAGCTATCCCTTACCCATAACTCCTGAAAACCTTGTAGGGAGCAGGGGAGCAGCGGTGCGACCCCGCGTCGGCGTCAGACGCAAGGGAACGCGCACCAAGAGAGGGAGCAGGGGAGAAGGGAGAAAGAGTCATGCTAGCTAAGTAAAACTACTTAAGTTATCTCACAAAAATGTAATTTTTAATACATTTTTTCTCCAACAAGAGCTTTTTCAAGGCTTACACATAACTTGTAAATTTTGTCAAGCTTTATATTAAGTAAAGATGTGGGTAATGGATAGCTTTCAAAGGGGGAGATAGGGAATGGGGGTTTCAAAGCCTCTCTCCTGGTAGGAGAGAGGTTTGGAGAGAGGTTTTTATAAGTTTACAAACAGTTTCTTAGTCTCAATGCTATCCTTAGCACTAGCTGAAGAAATCTGAACCGATTCGGAAATTCAGTACACCGATCGACTCTGGGAGGAAGAAGTTGCTACAAATCATCAAAAGTTTGGGCTAACTCAAATTATCAATTGCTCCCGACTGACAGATACTGGTATCTCGCACTGGCGAGTTGGCATTCTCAATTGAGTTTTGAGTTTCGCCTAGAGGTATTGTCAGGCGATCGCTCTATCAACTTCAAAAATGTTCTGCTTTTTTCAATTCAAACAATTAAATTTTATCTATGGGATTCAAAACACTATGAACTGGATCTTACGACGTTTTATTTTGGCAGTCATGGCTTTAGCCATTATGACCTTGCCTCCTTTTGTCCCCAATGCTCTTGCTGCCACCACAGTGGCCAAGCCTAACATCATTGTGATTTTGGCAGATGACCTGGGTAATGCCGATCTAGGCTATCGCGGCAGCGAGATCCTGACACCGAATATCGACGAGCTTGCGAATACAGGTGTGCGCTTGGAATCATAGGCCTATGAGTAGCAACCGTGCAGAAAGTTACGCTAAGGACTGTACCAATTAAACCCTCTGAAAATTAGACCCCTGAAACCATTGAAATCTCGTTCAAATTATCCGTACCAAATAGACCTTAGTTTTGCTGGTACACTTTGAAAGATACAAAACTTCACAAAATCCGATGTCTGAAACCATTGCTGTGAATGGATTATAGCCTTAGCGTCAGAATCTGTACAATTGCTACTCGACCCCCGTAATGGGAAAGATAAGCAGACGGACACCCGATAAGACAGATGATAGAGGTGTAAGTAGCAATGAATAAGGCTAAAGCCCTGAATCACCAACTCAATGAGAGTCAAGGTTTTCAGAGGATAGTATGGAACTCCGATAATCAACCCAGTTTTTCTTCAAGCCTATGGGCTGTAGATTAACGTTTCGTAAATTTTACACTAACTACATAAATTCTCAAGATGATAGAGCGTTTTAAGATATCTCCCACCCAGTTTTTAGCTTTACTTTATTTACTAATTGCTTGTTTTGTTTTATCTTTTAGCCCTATTAGTGTCAGATGGAGTGAACAAGAAATTAGCCCAGGTGCGACTATCTTAGACCGTTATTTATTCGCCGCCATCATTTTGTCAATCAGAAGTATTTGGGATTTTTTCCAAGCTAAAAATAATAGCGAACAACCCATTCTTGCTAGACTTTCTTCCCGAAAAATATTATTACTGCTTGTGGGCACTGGGATTTTTTCGTCGAGCACTCAACTATTGTGGGCTTGGTCGCTGACTCAAACAAAAGTGGCTACTTCTGCACTCATACACAGTTTAACGCCATTATTTTTAACTCTATTTGCATGGATATTTTTAAATCGAAGTTTTGATCGTCAATTTCTGATCGGTATGGCGATTGCACTGAGCGCATCTATCGCAATTGGAATTGGAGATTTACAGATAGCCACAACACAATTACAAGGTGACTTGTTGTCTTTATTCTCAGCAATCTTATTGGGTGGTTACTTATTAATCGTAGAGCAACTGCGACAATATCTTAGCGTTAGCAATATTCTATTGTGGTGTTGCTTGTTTAGTATTTTCTTATTACTCCCCGTTCTTCTGATGAGTGGAGAGCCAATCTTTCCGGATTCTCGTTCCGGATGGCTTGCTATTATTTGTCTTGCCCTTACATTTGTAATCGGTCATGGGATTATGGCTAATATTCTCAAAATATTTTCATCCAGTATTGTAGCCATTGTTTTACTCATAGAACCGTTTCTAATTTCAATAGAAGCCCGGTTTTTCTTCGCTGAAAAATTGAGTATTTCCGAATTTATATCTTTTTTCATTATCTTATTCGGTATTTATTTAGCTGTATCGAGTCCTCGTCAGGAAGTTAGTAAATAAGGAGTTAAGAAATACGTGCAAAATAGGGTTAATAACAGTTTGACAAAATTTATGATTATCTAGTATAATCTATGATTATCTCGTATAGTCTATGATTATGACTGACAAATTCATCAAAATAGGTGCAGCAGCAGAACTATTAGGAGTGTCGATTGATACGCTCCGTAAATGGGAATTGTCTGGAGAACTGATACCAGACCGAAAAAGCCAGGCTGGTACTAGATTCTATGATTCTTCTAAACTTATCAATGATAGAGATGCAGACAGTTCTACTATTTGTTATGCCAGAGTCACTAGCCACGACCAAAAGGCAGATTTAGACAGGCAACAAGCAATGTTAGAGGCTTATTGTGCTGCCAAAGGATGGAAATTTGAGATCATTAAAGACTTAGGCTCTGGTATGAACTACCACAAAAAAGGGTTGCAAAAATTATTAGAGAAAATCTTGAGGAAGCAAACTAAGCGATTAGTATTAACTCATAAAGATAGATTGTTAAGGTTTGGTGCTGAGTTGGTTTTTTCTTTTTGCGAACTCCAGGGGATTGAGATAGTTATTATTAACAAAGGAGAACAACCAAGTTTTGAAGAAGAATTAGCTCAAGACGTACTAGAAATCATCACAGTTTTTTCAGCTAGGCTTTACGGTTCAAGATCAAAAAAACACAAAAAATTATTACTTGGATTACAAGAGGAAGTAGATCAAGTTGTAAGGAACATTGATAATAATGCATCTCGGATTCAAAACTGAACTGTCCCGAAATAACCAGCAAAAAACCTTGCTGGCTAAACACGCACTTTGTAGCGCGTCATGCTTACAATTGGGGCTTGTGGTTAACTAAAAACATCCTTACTCACAATTCCAACAATCCTGATAGTAAACTTAAATTAATGATTAGTTATTGAAATTAATCCTGAAAATATTAAGTTTTTTCTGCTGAAAAATTTAAAAATTATTGTCTAGGCAATCTAGCTACCGCTAGGCTCCGCCTTTTCCTGAGGTCATGCTCCCCCTTTCATGTCGGTGATAACCGAAACCCTACATATAATCAGCTATCAAATTATGAGGAATTAACCTCAAGTATTCTCACCTAAATATGCTATTTTCTATTGAAAGTATCAGTAGTAAAACTAGCCTTGTGAAGAGCAGAAGCTATACTATAGAAATTAATTTAGACTATGTTGACACTTTTACAAACATCAAACTCTTCAGACATATATTTACCCCCCTGGCTCCAACAGGGATTAGGACTTTTAGTGATAGGAATAGTTCTAGGATTCTTTTTATATCTAATACTATTCTCGACGCTCAAGTCTTTCTTTCGCCGTTCCAGCAATGAAATAGGTATTTTAACTCTAAACATTTTGCAAACTCCTCTACTAATACTTTTTGTCATAATTGTTCTGAAAGTATTAATTTATAGTTTAGGGTTGTTAGAAAATTTACCTTTCATTCAAAGATTATTAACAGCAGGAATTGTTGCTGTAATAACTTATTTGCTCGATCGGTTATTTACTCAAGTAATTGCTTATTCTCTCAGCAAATATGCAGAAAAAACAGAAGCAGACTGGGATGATGTCTTAATTCCCTTGATTAAAAATACCCTACCAATTCTCATCTACTTGATAGGAGGTTTTTTATTCATCCAAACATTAGGAATAGATTTAAGTGGGTTATGGGTGGCATTTGGTGGTATGACATTTGTACTCGGTTTTGCACTAAGAGATATTTTATCTAACTTCTTTAGTGGTTTGGTATTATTAGTAGATACACCATTTCAATTTGGTGATGTTGTGGCTTTAGAAGATGGCTCAGTCGCTATAATTAAATCTATTGGAATTAGGTTGACAACTTTATATTTAATTGAAAGTCATTGTGATTTGTTAGTGCCTAATGCTGCTTTAGAAAGTCAAAAGTTGGTTAATTTTAGTCGTCCTAATTCTAGCTATTATTATACAATTATTGTACCAATCAGAGCCGACAGCGACCCTAATCAAGCTATCAAAATTATCGAAGAAGTGGTTTTGAGTCATCCAGATGTACTAGGAGATCTAAATAACAAGTTGGTAGCTATAGAAAATTTTTACAGGGTAACAGATCAATTATTAGAAGTTGAGGATAATCTTTTATCTAAAAAAGAAGCTGGTCGTCAACGTCTTATCGCAGAGGAAAAAGTTAAAGTTAAGCTAGAAAAAATTAAGACAGAAATTACAAGGTTAGTTGATAAAATTAAGTTGATGGAAATGGAGGGATTGGACTCGGGAGAAGTTAGGGAAATTCAAGGTTATTATTTAGATATAGTTAGATTGGTAGGGTTAGAAACAGTATCAGAAAAGCAAAAAGGGCAAAAGTCATTATTTTTGCAAGAATCACAGAATATGGATGAAGATGCTTTGATTAGTTTGCTAAGAAGTTGGTATAAAAACTGGCAAGAAGACCCAGATTTACGTGATGCAGATGATGAAGTTTTAGAAAATGAGTGGGAAAGAAAAATATATTTTTTAACAAAGAGAATGAACAAATTATTACAGCAAATTGTTAATTCTGGTCAGGGTTTTTCAGAAACAAAATTGGATGATTATGTCTTAGAATTATGGAAATGGATAGAAGAGAGATTCCAAACTTATGCTTTGTGGCAGTCCCCTAAAATTTGGATGCAAGATATGTCGATGGGTGGCGGTCTTGGTACTATTAATATGGCTGTGAAGTTTTTTGTTGATAATGTTAAATTGGAACAATGTCAGCGTGGCAACCGTATCCGCAGTGAAGTTCATGGGGAAATTGTTCGGCGACTCAGACAAGCTTATTTCTACAGATAATATCAAAACATCGGAAAAGGGATTTTTTCTAGTAAATTTTGCTTAACAGGACTTACGCAAAATACTAACATGACTTACGCAAAGAATGAAGTTATACACCATTTGTAGGGGCGAATTGCGTTTGCGGATCATTCCGTAGGAAATCGCTCCTACTAGATATGGTGGTTGGTGGTTCTGCATAAGTCCTGACTAAGAAAGATATTTAAAAAAGATAAATGTTGGGTTTCGCTGTCGCTCTACCCAACCTACAGACAATTGTTCGTTATTTAGAATGTCTTTCTAATGCTAACTGAATCAAAATATCTACTAACTCATCAAAAGGAATACCGCTAGCTTCCCAAAGCATGGGATACATACTGGTTGCAGTAAAACCAGGCATGGTATTAATTTCATTGATAAAAATTTCTCCTGTTTTTTCCACATAGAAAAAGTCTACCCTCGCTAAACCTGCTGCATCCACTGCTAAAAATGCCTGGGTTGCCATTTCTTTTATTTTAGTGGCGATCGCCTCACTCACCCGCGCTGGAATAAATAAATCTGCTTTTCCCTCTGTATACTTGGTTTCATAATCATAAAAATCACTCTCAAAACTAATCTCACCAACTACAGAAGCTTTCGGCACATCATTTCCCAATACCGCACATTCTAACTCTCTTGCTTCCACACCAGCTTCAACAATAATGCGACGGTCATAACTGGCAGCATTATCCAAGGCAGTTTCTAATTCCGAACGAGAGCGCACCTTAGCAATACCCACTGACGATCCTAAGTTGGCAGGTTTAACAAAACAGGGATATCCTAAAGCTGCTTCAATATCATCACACAGTTTGGGGAATACACAAGGATTGGACCAAATTTGCGATCGTGTCACTGCTTGATATTTGACCTGGGGCAACCCTGCATGGTCGAAAGCTATTTTCATCGCTATTTTATCCATACCCATTGCGGAACCCAAAACTCCAGACCCCACAAACGGAACCTGCATTAATTTTAGTAAACCCTGTATGGTGCCATCTTCCCCATTCGGACCGTGGAGAACTGGAAACCACACATCTACCTGTGCTGCTTGGGGAGGAGTTTGCCAGAGATTAGAAGAGGTTTGCTGAGTTAGGGATGTATTGGAATTATTATTATTTTCATCTGTTAGTGGCAATGATGGTGGGTTGCCAGAGTCTAGCACTTGTTGAGAAAAATCACTTGGTTGCCAACGACCATCTTTTTGAATGTAAATTGGCATCAATTCGTATTTGCCTGTATTTTTTCCCTTACTTAAAGCAGTAGCGATCGCTTTTGCGGAACGAATGGATACTTCATGTTCGCCAGAGCAACCACCGAATAATAAACCTACTCGTAATTTTGTCATTATCAGATTCCTTTAACAGAATTTTATTTTAGATAGATTATCATACTGAAGTCAAAAGTCAAAAGTCAAAAGTCAAAAGTAAGATTTTATAGGATTAAAACTTTGATGTTGCAGTAATTTTAGGAAACTATTTCACATCTAAAGTTTGAAAGTATTTATGACATCTTTAAAGTGAATTTGTATTAGACAAAATGTGACAATACAACTAATGATTATATCATCTTTCTTTTGTGGTTATTTTACTTAGCTACTCAGGAATTTCCACAGAACGTAAAAAAGCAGCATTTTCTTCTGGCACAGCAGTATTAATAAACATTCCACTTCCCATTTCAAATCCTGCGGTAAGGGAAACCCTAGGGACAATTGCTAAATACCAATGAAAATAATCTGTACGTTGTTCATCAGTAGGAATTGAACGAATAATATAATTATAATCTGGGTTATTTAAGCCATAATAAAGTTTCCCTAAAACAGTTTTTAAATTATCAGCCAAATCTAACATTTCTGACTCAGTAATTTCATCAAAAGATGATGAATGACGCCGGGGAAAAATCCAAGTATGAAATGGTGAAAGTGCAGCATAAGGAATAAATGCTACAAAATGTTTACTGGCATAAATTATTCTCTCTTCAGCAGCTAGTTCATCTGCTAAAGTTCGGCAAAATAAACATTCTCCAGTATCATCAAAATATCGCATTGCTTCCTGTATCCGAATCCTTAATTGATAAGGTACAATTGGTGTAGCTGCTAATTGAGAATGAGGATGTTCTAATGATGTACCTGCACCTTTGCCATGATTCTTAAAAATTAGGATAGTTTGAATTCGTTTATCTTGTTTTATCTCTGCGTATCGAAGGCGATAAACTCTGAGAATATTGACTATATCTTTAAGTTCTAGAAATGGTATTATCACATCATGGCGTGGATGTTCGATAATCACTTCATGGAATCCCACTCCTGCCATAGAACGAAAAGTTTTCTCTATATTTCTAACTTTTTCACCAATGGGAGTTAGAGCTGGATATTTATTAGGTACTGCCCTAACTCTCCAACTATTATTATCTTTTAGTCGAAATGATTCTGGTCCTGTGAGATGTTCGTTGCCCAGACAAAATGGACAATCTGGTTGATATGATGGGATGACAATTTGCGATTTTTGGGGTTTAGTAAAATCATCAGGTCTTTTGGCTCTTTCTGTGGCAATAATAACCCAATCTCTGGTAATTAAGTTTTGTCTTAGTTCAGTCATTTGTATTTTTTAAATTATTTGATTTATCTAACTATAATCGTGTTTTTATGATTAACAATTTAAGTCATAAACGGAATATTTAATTTGTCAAAGAGTCTGCAACTCAATTATAACTCAATTATATAAGTTGTTGACTAAACCTTTGGAACATGATTTAACTATAGCAGATGTGGAAATAATAATTGATCCACCCAATGGTCAGTTGCGTTATGTTCCTTAGAGACTGTTTGTAAAATAAGTCTTAACAGAGCAAATAATGACTAAAATCTAAAAGCGGTAGTACTTCAAGAGATTGAAATTTCCTAGATACCAGAGGTTTAAAGGTACATATATTCCCAGATTTTTAACTTACAAATAGTTGTCTTGATTTCTTCCTCCCTCCATACCTATTCCCTATTCCCTGTTCCCTGTTCCCTGTTCCCTATATCCTTTTTATATTTCCTTTACAAACAGTCTCTTAGCAGAAGCATTGCGACAACCACAAATTTCTATAATTACTGGTAAATAGGACTGCCAACAGTGAGCAGCTTTAGCAATACAAACGAACCTCAAAAAAGATTTGTCTTGAGAAATAGTTAAATAATTACCGAATAATTAAGGTAAAAAGCCTCTCCTTTAAAGGAGAAAAAAGAAAAAATTTTCACGCTCCGCGTCAATCCAATCCGTTTTAGGGAGAGGTAATTATCAATTATTGAAGTTATCGTGATTATTGGGCATCATTTATTTTGATGAGCAATGGTTTTTCAAGCAAAAATAACAAAGAATAAAAATAGTTAAATTAGGTACATCATGAATTTAAGATTATATTCACAGGAAAAACTAGATAGATGTGATATATAAAATTAAATAGCTTATAATAATATATTTAGGAGCTAATAATAATGACTAATAGGGAATTCCAAATATTGAAACAGCAACGTGATGCTAAACTAGCTACAGTTTTGATCAAAATAATTGATACTGAATGGAATCGAGTTAGTAGACAACTCGACGCTCTGGATACTGATTCTGGTGATGTTACTAAAGCAGCAATTTTAGTCGGGCAATATCAAATATTAGATAAATTAATGGCAGCATTATCAGAAGGTAGTCTTAGTTCAGATTATGAAATAGAAGCTATATGGCGTTCAAAATTAATTCAGCGTGTTGTAGAGGGTTTTAATTTAGATGTCGATACTCGGACCCCACCTCGTCAATATAAAAGTATAGCACAACAACTCGCAGAAGCTTGTGGACTAGAAGTAATTCAAGATTAATTCTGTATTATTTGATTGGGTAGCCCGGTCGTTTTTATCAACAACAACTTCCGGGCTAAGTTCTAATTTTTCTGAATAATATTTATGCACAATAGCAACGATGATTATGGAAACTAATACAGGGAAATTTAACTCAGATATTATTCGACAGTGGGCTAATTTAATTGCTATTTTAACTGCTTTTTTTCTGAATGTTTATGTGAATATTGCTCCCCCTAGTGGTCAAACTATAGGTGAAATTTCTAACACTGTATTTAAGGATGTTTTAATTACTCCTGCCAGTTATGCTTTTGCTATTTGGGGATTAATTTATTTAGGTTTAATTAGCTTCGGAATTTATCAACTCTTGCCAGCACAACGAGAAAATCAAATTTTACGCAGATGTCAATATTTTTTAGTAGGTGCAAGTCTATCACAAATTATTTGGATATTTTTATTTCAATATCAACTGTTTACTCTTTCAGTCTTGGCAATGTTAGGAATTTTAGGCTGTTTGATTTGCCTATATCTAAATTTAGGAATTAGTTCTGAAAGAGTCTCAAAAAAGGATAAATGGCTAGTTCATCATCCTATCAGTATATATTTTGCTTGGATTAGTGTAGCAACAATCGTAAATGTAGCCTGCGCTCTAGATAATTTAGGCTGGAATAGTTCAGAGCAAGTTGCTATTGTTTGGACAATAATTATGTTAATAATTGGAGCAGTTATTGCAGCAATTATTAATATTCAAAAACAAGATATTGCTTATACTTTGGTATTTATTTGGGCATTTACAGCAATTGCAGTTCGTCATTTAGATATTCCATTTCTTTATGTTACTGCTGGAATATTAGCTTTAGGATTAGCAGTTTTAGTTTTTCTCAAACTTTTATCAAAAGGTTTTAGGCTCAAAATTTAGACATATTGCGAAATTAGGATGAGATTTTTAGATATATAGCAATCAGGAATGATTTTGATAGATATTTAAGAACAATTAAGATCGATCAAAATACTTTTATATTCTGACTCCTGTACGGGCGATTTGCGAATCGCCCCTACGACTCCTGACTCCTAATTACCACTAAAATTTTACAACTGAAATATGATTGCTATAGCTCAATAGATTTACTACCAAAAAAAATGCTGGAGAAACAATAAATTCATGTACTGTTTTGTATCTATAAAGCAGATTTATCCTAAATATTTAAGTGCAATTTGAACCCTCAGAAGTCTGGTTTATGAGGAACATACCATAAATATTTGATGGAAATAAATAAACCCGACTTGAAGTCGGAGACTATATTTTTATTTAAACCTTGCTCCGCCAGGCAAGGTTTTATAAGTGGAGCTTCGTCAAGAAAAAGTATCACCATTTTTCTCATCTATATGTATGTTTATTTTATAAACATAAACACCCTCTCAAAATATTTCTCTAAATACGAAAGTAGCTAATATCTTTTTAAATTAAAATAGAATTAAGTAAAATTAGGTAAAATTAGGGAAAACTTGAAAAAATAATATGGCACGCGGAGAACAAATATACACTCTTAGAGAATTTCTAAATATGGATGGTGTTTACGAACATCATGGAATTGACTATGGCGATGGAACAGTTATCCATTATCGCAAAGGAACAGAAACTATTGAACGAACTTCTAAAGCATATTTTACTGATAGGAGAAAAGTTTATGTTAAACGTTACCCACTTCGTTATATTGCCGATACAGTCATTCAAAGAGCAGAAAGTAGACTAGGAGAAAGAAAATATAATATTCTTTTTAATAATTGTGAACACTTTGCGAGTTGGTGCATCACTGGAGTTAGCCATAGTCAACAAGTAAAAAACTTTATTCCTCTACTTTATCATATTAATGTCGAGCAAATATCAGAACCAATTAAGCAGGCAATTTTAGGCGTAAAAACTGAACTGGGTACTGCTGAATTAGTAAGTAAAGCTTTAGCAGATATTAAAGTAGCTTGGGAAAATATTCAACCTGAATATAAACAAACTTTACAGGAAATAGATAACTGGCAAAAAGTTGCGGTTGCAGCGCTTAAAAAAGACCGGGAAGATTTAGCTCGTGCTGCCTTAATTCGTAAGCGAAAACATCAAGAACGTGCTGATGAATTAGCAGCTAGTTTGCAGAAATTGGCAACTATGACAGAAACACTTTTACGGAGCCAAAATTTAATTGGTAAAAATTAGACATCTCTAGAAAAGAGGGAGTAGGGTTCAATAATTAATAATTAATAATTAATAATTACCTCTTCTTTTTAAGAATAGGATTGGTTAAAAAGATTTTTTTTGTTCTCTTGGTCGATTGGATATGGCGTTTTTGCTGGCGCAAAGCTTCGCTAACGGCTAAGATCCGACATGAAACGCTGCGCGACATGAAAAGCGGAGCTGCTCTGCACTCTTTGGGAAACCTCGCCATGCCATCCTACGGAATGCTGCCTCTTGCCTCCTCCGGAGGAGCTACGCTAACACAGGAGCTTCGCTAACGCTAACGCTAACGACCGCTTTTTTCTACTTGAAAGGAGAGGCTTTAAACCTTAATTTTTCGGGAAAAAATTGACTGTTTCTGCTCGATAATTGATGTAATTTTTTATTTTTGGAGATGTCTATTAGTATGAGTTATTAATAGTTATCAATAAAGATAGTAATGTAGAAGTAGTTATATTATCAAAAAAAATTATAGCACTTCTCAGAAATATAGCCTACATAAATAATAATTACTTTTTATTAAAAAAAATTATTTTAGCCAATCCTCTTTTTTATAAGAAGATGTAATTAATAATTAATAATTAATTATTATTAAGAGACTGTTTGTCAAATAAGTCTTAAGAGAGCAAATAGTGACTAAAATCTAAAAGCGGTAGTACTTCAAGAGATTGAAATTTGGTAGAGGCCAGAGGTGGAAAGGTACATATAGCGCTACGCATTGAGGTTAGGACATTTCTAAATCCTCAAACCCTTTAGTTTACTATTCCCTATTCCCTATTCCCTAGCGCGTAGCACTATAGAACCCCTGAAGGTATCTCTAAAAAATTAGGCGGTATAGCTGCCGCTAGGCTCCGCCAACGCTAACCTCTTAAGCATCAGTCGAATAAAACAAAGATTAATCTTAGCAGTAGCATTTTCCAGGGTTCTTTCAAAATTTTTGGTCAAGTTTTTACACCTCTCCATCCAGGAATTGGTTCTTTCAATGACCCACCAGGCTTTGACAGGAACAAACCCTGTTTTTCCTTCCTGTTTTTTCTGAGCCTTTGATGGTTTTGGTGATAGTTTCAACCGAATTTTGGTCATAATCGCAGGATAAATTTTTTTTAACTCCTGTATGATTTTTTCGGGGTGGTATCCATTATCAAGTAAAATAGTGATTTTAGTATGGGTTTACAGGTTTGGACTTAAAGTAGTCAATATTGTCTGACAACATTTCAATTAATCCGTCATCATCAGTTTCTGATGATGCATGTGCAATGAGCAAAAAAAGGAAAGCCTAGACTATCTACTGCTAAGTGTCTCTTAATTCCATTAGTAGCTTTGTAGAAACAGAATCCCTTGGACTTGACACTAGCATTACAAGTATTTTTTACAGATAAGTGAATCAATAATTATTAAAGTTGTCCATTTTGCTTTTTTTTAACCTGTTGACGTACTTGAGAGTGCAATACATCTCTAATTTGCAAGGGTTATCCCTGATTCTCGCCACTTTTTATACTGTGGAGTAAGGAGGTAAATATGCACGGTAAATCAGACCAATTACAACCGTTCTTCAGTTGATAGAGTACACCGTCCAATATTTGTCTTTTACTCCCCGATCGTGGGACAAGTTTTCTTTTTTTTTGGCAACAATGGTTCAATCAGAACCCATTCTTCATCTGTTAAACTACTTGAATATGGCATTTAGCCACCTCTTGGTTAAATAATTGGTGTTGGCGGAGCCTAGCGGCAGCTATATCGCTACTTATTATAACCTTGGACGTAAAAGATACGCTTAGGGGTTCTATAAACATTTTGCGGATGGGAACCCGCGTCGGCGCAAGACGCAAGCGGTCATATAGAATCCGGTTATATACTATATGTTTATATCTATAACTTCACGGACCACACTTCCCACACCCCCACACTTCCCACACTTCCCACCCCCCTTACTCCCCGAACTATATAATAAGTATTCAACCAGATTTGATATCAGACCCCGCGTCGGCGTAAGATGCAAGGGAATGGGCACCAAGAGAGGGAATGCTGACCAAAGAGAGGGAACGTCCACCAAGAAGGCTGCGGGACTCGCAGTGTCAGCGCCAGTCGCTCATGGGGGGAACCCCCAAGACCGCGCTGGCTTGTCTGTGGAGCAACCGTAAGACCTGAAAGGAGTAAATCTCGGAAGGCAGGTGCATTGTTAAGCTCCTCTGTCAAGAGGCAGCAGAAAGCCCCTAACAGCAATGCTAGGGAATCCCGCGCTGTCTCGTGAGAGCAGCGTCGGGAGGATGTCAATAACACTAAACCAATAATACAGAAACAAACAGTATGACTTCAACTACCCCGCCAAGACAACAACCAACCAAAACAGGATCATTTATAGATACTGGATTAAATAATTTTCAAATCTGGGCATTGCAGAACCCAGAAAAAACATTCAGCAAAACTTTACTTCCCATAATTAACTTTATAGAAGGCTTAGTCGCAAACACTCCCACATATCTAGACTACAAACGCCTTGTTTTAGGACCAAATTTTTGCTGTGCTGGACAAGTAGTTATGGGAGAATTTACAGCAATAGAAACGGCACTGACTTCACCCCAAGCAAGAACATGGCGTCTAGGCACTACTATACTAGCAAAAAATCACTTGCCTAATCAGGATATAGGCGAAAGAAACGTTTTTTTACTGGCACTCTCAGATGTGGAAGCAGGAGGTAGTAATGACCACGAAGCTTTCCGCAGATGTTTACAAGATTACATTACAAATGACTCTGCAATAGCACGTCAGCAAGACGCGACCGCCAGAGAACTTCTCGACCAGTTAGCAGCAGATTATATAGATATGCCTCATGGTCTCGGTGGTGCTTTCTTTAGTGACGATGGGCGGGGTTGGAAGGAGTTTCTGATTAGATATCTCCACTATGTCTTATTTGGCTTAAACCCCAATGACAAAGATAAAATGGACTTGCTCACAGATTTACACTACACTCGCCTTGGTACCCTGCGTTACTTTGCAGTTGTTAGTAATTTCCTAGAAAAGTTAAATATACAAGGGCATAAAAAAATTCCAGAACTGATCGAGCGCACAGCAACAATTTATGAAAATTCCCCTGCTCTCGCTAACTTTGATGAGCAGAGCGACCAATACAACGGTATGACCAGACGGGAACTAGCAAAGTTGACAACATCTATTATGAGTATTGCTGCTTTACAAGGACCACTACATCTCGGTCAAACTGCAATGGGCGATCGCCCACTCCCTGCTTACGAAGGGCGAAATACATCTAACATTCAACCTACTGACTATTGGGATGGACTTGACCTGGACGACCGAGAGTCTGTACGACTATACCTTTTGGAATGTTCTCGTCTCTGGGCGCCTGTTAGTGCTTCTCATAAAATAGCAACAGATGGTTTCACTGTGACAATAACTGGTCGAGAGCAAACTTTTCCTGCTGGTACAAAAATATTAATTCCTATGAGTTTAGGGTTATTAGACGAGAGCTTTTGGGGTCCTACAACCTATGAGTTTGATGCTAACCGAGAGAACCTTTGCCCTTATCACATGGGTTTCCATTCTGTAGGCGATCGTAGTGCGGGGCGTATTTGTCCTGGTAAAGATATTGCTATGAATATGCTTATGGATGTCATTATTACTGTAGGTAAGGCGCGACGTTCTATTTGAGGTGATAATATCAAATCAGGTGGTATCGTTATAAAAAAGTCTAGAAACCGGGTTTGTGTTAAATGCTTCCTCCCATAAACCAGGTTTGTTATAACACTTCCATTGCAAGCAGATTTGATATAAGACAAGTTAGTTTAATTCATCTATGACTTACGCAGAACCACCGTATCTAGTAGTGGTTAAGGGGCGTCAACCACTACAAATGGTGTATTGAATATTTTGCGTAAGTCCTATAATCGTCAAAAAATTTTCTCCCATAAAGTGCGACCGTTGTAGGGAGGTTCCATGAAACGTCTCTACTAGAGATTATCGGTGGCGATCGCTTCCTGACAACAATTAATTCTCTTGCTTCAATACTGCACCCAAAGTTTTCAACATCTCCAAATGAGCATCAGTTAATCCTTTTACCCCAGTAATATCCATACCCTCATAAGGTCTAGGTACTCGCAAAGTTCTCAAACATTCACCACTCTCAACATCCCAACATTTAATAGTTTCATCTAAACTACCAGTAATTACCATTTGACTATCTCTACTACAATCTAATGATGAGATATGATCGTTATGCGCCTTGATAATTTTCAGGCATTCTCCAGTCACAACATCCCACAACCTTAAAGTGCCATCCTGACCACCACTGACAACAAATTTACCATTAGCAGCAAATTTCACAGGCCACACCAAACCCTGATGTTTGTGAAGGGTTTTCATACACGCTCCCTTCCTCACATCCCAAAGCTTTAACGTACTATCCTCACTGCCACTCACTAAAAACTGCCCGTCCGGACTAAAAGCGATTAATAGCAATAAGTCGGCAGCGGTCTTGGAGAATCCATTCTTTAAGTGTGTTTAATTCTGTTTCTCTGCCAAAAAAAGTAGGAATATCTGGCGCATCTCCCCAGTCTTGATAGGTGCTTTTATTCTGTTGTTTGTTTTCTTCGGATTTTAGAAGTTGTTGATTTTTTTGTGATTTTAGCGATCGCTCTAAAACTTCTTTAACATTTGTCTTAGTAACTTTTATACCCAATGGTGCACTTAATAATTTCCAGATCGAAGAGCCTTGTTTTTTAGTATTGGTTTCATTTGTATATATTGTATTAGCAATATTCGCATAGATATCTCCTTTTAATGCTCCTATCAGAATCTTTACTTGATTCTCATTGAGAGATATACCGTTATATTGCTCAATAGTTTGTTGAGCAAATTTAATTAGTTTTTCCACATTCATAATTACATATTTATAATTAATAAATAATTGCTTTATAGATTGAGGATAGATTAGGAGTTGATAACTTTGGGAGCTTATCATTTATTAGCGCCGTAACTCATCAACCAGTTTAAACCCTACATCTTGACCATGTAGGTTCTTAGTTTTACTTTCCATAACCTTATTTTACACCTTAGTTCGCCTTTTACTTCTTTTTTTATTTTCAGAAGATGTTGAGATATTGATTTAGATAAACAATATAGAAGTATTTGTAATTAGCTTTTATCTGGATATAAGTTTATAGTATTGAATGACAAATTCCAGTTTGAACCGACATAGTTAGACAAATCATCCTATTCAAGGCATTCTTGTTTCACTTTTTCACTTTTTGGTACTTTATAACTTCACTATATTTGCTACTTTGTCACTCTAGACTCAATTTACACTACAGGTGTAGTTCTCAAACGATAAACCTTATGTCTTCAATTTTTCAAAGTGCCGTGATGAATAGTCCTTTTAACAGGAGTTTATCAATGAATATGTCTTCAAACATATCTTCTCAAAGTATAAATCAAATAGGAGTGCTCGATCCTCCTATTAACATTACTATTGGTGGCAATTCATCAATGAATATGTCTTCAATTTTTCAAAGTACGGAGATGAACAATGGCAGTTCATCAATGAATATCTTTTCAAACACATCTTCTCAAGGTATAACTCAAATAGGAGTGATCGATCCTCCTTCACGTCCTCCTATTAACATTACTATTGGTGGCAATTCATCAACAAACCCTTTCAATGGCACTGATGGCCCAGATGTTATCGATGGTAACAACAGTAGTAATACCATCAATGGAAGTTCCGGTGATGACACATTAAACGGTTTAGGGGGCAATGATACTCTTAATGGAAGTTCCGGCAATGATAATTTAGCAGGTGGTTCAGGTGATGATACTCTCAATGGAAGTTCTGGCAATGACATTCTCAAAGGGAATTCAGGCAACGACGTTCTCAACGGAAATTCAGGAGATGATACTCTCAAAGGAAATTCTGGTTTTGATATTATTAACGGAAACTCTGGTACCGATAGGCTAAATGGTGGAGGGGGTAATGATACCCTAACAGGTGGCTCTGGCAGCGATTATTTAATTGGTGGAGCAGGAGACGACGTTCTAATTGGTTCTAGTAGTGGCATTGGAGTTACATTTGGCTCTAGTACCATTACCATTGGTAACTCTACAGCAGGAGAAATCGATCGGTTAAAAGGGGGACCTGGTGCCGATTTATTTGTGTTGGGCCAAAGTTTTGTTTTCTACAATCAGGGACAAGACCATGCTGTGTTGCAAGATTTTGGTTCTTTAGATACGATACAATTAAAAGGAGAAGCCAGTGATTATAGCTTAAGGGTATCAGACTCTAACACTCGAATTTTTCTAGAAGATGGTTCCCAACAAGAGCTAATTGCAATTGTTAAGGGTAATAATGATCTTGATTTGAACAGCAATTCTTTTCAATATGTGTAACACAACCCCTTGAGACAAAGCTCCCTCACAAAAAAAGGGGGAGTTAAATACGTATCTTTAACTTTACTCAAGACATAAGTTCAACATATTCAGAGCGATCGCCCTACCACTCACCAGAAGCGATCACTTTCTCTTCTCAATACAATTATCATTCAACTATTGCAGCCAATTTTCCAAAATTAAGCCTTCAATTCTCGACATATCTGAATCATTAGAAACCAAAACCAGATTATGATAAATTGCCGTAGCTGCAATCAAAATATCAGGAAATTGTATTGGTGTTCCCTTACTTCTTAAATCTGCATAAATGCTAGAGGCAATATTAATTATTTCTATCCGGTCTAAAAACAAAATTTTTAGCTCCTTCTTACACAAATTCTCCAGAATAGCTAACTTTTTCTGGGATTTAATTGCCAATAAACCTCCCTCACTTTCAAAATAAGTAATACAACTGATAAAAAGTTGCTCTCCTCTAGCATTAACATCATTAAATTTATCGAATAGTCTAGAATCTTTTTTCAGAATGGCAGTTAAAATATTTGTATCTAATAAATATTCCATTACTAGCTTTTCCTTAAGCCTCTAACTGCTGCATCAAACTCTTCTATTTCTCTAGCTGTTAAATCACTCAGTAGTCCAAACATTACTTGCCCTCCTAATATGCGTCTAATTTTACCAGTAAGTGTTTCATCCGTCATTTTTTGCAATTGTTCTGGGGAATAATTTCTCATCAAAACATCAACTATAATTCCAACCATTTCATCTCTATCTAAATGTTCTAACAAGCGATCGGTAGCTAGAAAATTTTCTACAATTGGAATTACTCTATTGTGAAAAATATTATTGATACTAACAGAAACTTTAGACATAATTTTCTCCTATTTAATTTTTACATCTTTAAGTTTAGCATTTTATTTGCGTTGGCGTAGTTTTGCTTGGGAAAGTTTTTGCTAAAAGTTATACCAATTCACTTTAAAAATTTCACCAAAATAAAGTATCAAGAGGAAAAGGAAGAGAAAGTTGTTTTTTCCCGTAAGCGGAACGGACTTTTATCACTAATTATCCGGACATAATCTTATACCATACTGATACAAATGTTCTTCAATCAAATTAGTATAAATACACCCAAGCAAAGTGCTATAAGTCTCTTTTACAACTATTGAATTAGGAACGTTTCATATAACATTCCTACATTCTTTAACAGAGATATTTTTCCTAGTTGACAAACTCGCAAACGCTACATTTTAGATATTAATACTCTGGGGAATTTGAGAAGGCAGCAAATATTTGTATGGTGCGCGATTCAAATTGCGCTGCTCAATAGTAGCTTGAACCTGATTCAGATTTGCCTGAAACTTCTCCAGTAGAGGTTTTACCTTGGAATCAGTAAAATGATTTTTCGGATATTCACCTAATTTCGTGTAATAAACAGATCCTAATAAATACACAAGATTCAGTTGTGTTTGTGCCTGCTCAAAAGGAGGCAGCAAATCCAAATAATCTTGCTCGCTCACTTGATCTTTTTTGAGAATTGAACTAGGCAAATAACCAGCTAATGGAACCGCTGGAGCATAAGACATTATATCTTTTTGCGGGAAGTTAACGGCAGCGTGTTGAGCACTAGCAGTAAAAATAATTAACGTTATAGCATTAATCAAATATTCTAGCGTCCTAATACTTCCATCCTCACCAAAATCAGGTACACGACCACCGTCAAAAGCCATAGCTTCAGTTGCCCAAGCTTGTAGTCGCCGATCTGCCTGAACGTCTTCATCTCTAGAATAGTAAAGATTCAGATAATCTGAAACCCATTGATGAATAGCATCCCAAACCAACAAAGCATCATCCCGGTAAGGATAAACAGGAAGCAAATTAGGATCGTCAACGCCGCGCTGCTTCAGTTGCTCCGGTAACATAGCTCCATTAAAACCATAACTTTGCAACCCTAATACTGTTAAAACACGAGCATTATCAATAGTAGATGAGAGTAAACCATCCACTCCACTCTTAGGAGCAATTAATTTCTCCTGAGCAGCATCATTAATTGCTAAAGTACCTTCAAAGTGAGGACGCAACAGCAGACTTAAGCAATGATTTTGCGGGAGTTGCCGATGGGTCGGTGGAATAAATGCTCCCACAAATAAATGAGTTCTTCCTAAGTGACTTACAGCTTCGTGAAAGTTAGCATCTACTATCTCTACAATTGTTTTAGCAAATAACCAAGCATACTCAGAAGAGTTGGGAGTAAAGATGGGGTTATCTGCTCCTGGAGTTTGACCGCATTGAATAGCTACAGGACGTAATTTACGGTTTGGGTCTGAACCTTTTGGCACTGCGAATAAAGCTAGAGGAGCATAAATATACTTTTGGTATTTAGGATAAGTACCATTAAGAGCACCTTCCAAAATTTTATAGTCTGCTAAATAGAGTCGCCCTTCTTCTCCTGCTGCTGCTAATGAATCATCATTACCCATAATTTCCTGATATTGAGTTTCCGTCACCGGAAAACGTTCGTCAAGAGTTGATATCTGCTCAATCATTAGGGGGTTATAACCTGCTACTCGCATATAAGCGAATACTTCATCTTTTTCAAAAGTATAAGCGACGCTTGGTATCCCTCCTGTTTCTGGAAATAGCTCTTTATAGGAGAAGAGCTTTTGATAATCCTCAAGACTCGTTGCATGACCTTCTGGACTTCCTTCTTTTAATACTTCTGTAGCTTTCTCCAAAATAACATTCAATATTGACAGACCATTTTCCTTCAGGAGGGAGACAAAAAGGTCATCTATTTCACGAAAATCGTTAGGTATTCCTTGATTCAAAAATTGTTGAGTTATTAATAAATTTTGACTCAACAATAATTGGAGAAAAAATGGTATAGTTTTACTATCCTCTTCAATTTTTATTGATTTTATCTCCTTATAGATTACTTCTAAAATATATTTAATTACATCGTCTCTTACCCCTCTATTTCCTCGGTTTCCTCGGTTTGTAATTAGGGTATTTAGAAACAGAAGACGTATATTCTTTACCAATAATAAATACCATTCTTTAGAAGGCTGTTCTCGATCTGGTAATTTATCCACCATTGCCACAGGAGGAATGTGGTTATAGTTATATTGATATTCTTGTTTGGCTACTTCTAAATTATGATTGACTGATGAACTTGTAGTATCCGTCGATGAGTTAGTCATGTTGAATAAATGTCTTTTGCTCAGAATTAGGTATAGTTTATCAAGAAATGAGTAATGAGTCAGGTAGGGTTTTGGTCAGCAAACTCCTACACACTTGTTTTTTCAACATCAAATATACTTTTGTAATAATAATCCCAACTTTTCCTTAGTTGTAGCAGGTACTTTATCCAAAGGAGTCAAAATGGCATTTTTCAAAGCTGAATGAGAATCAGAAACAAACTGATGTTCATTCAACCTCCGCACGGTTTCCTGAATAACTTTTTGGGCATTCACAGCATTCTTCTTTAAATTATCAATCACCATTTCTACACTCACGCTATCATGCTCGTCATGCCAACAATCATAATCTGTAGATAAAGCTAGAGTTGCATAAGCTATTTCCGCTTCCCTTGCTAACTTTGCCTCTGGCAAGTTTGTCATCCCGATAACTGTTGCACCCCAACTACGATATAAATTCGACTCCGCCTTGGTAGAAAAAGCAGGACCCTCCATACATAAATAAGTGCCACTGCGATGCACATTTACATCTGGCAAGTTCAAACTTTCTGCAGCATCCGCCAGCATTTTTGCTAGTTGAGGACAAGTAGGATTTTCAAAAGTAATATGTGCTACTATTCCTTCACCAAAAAATGTAGATACCCGACCTTTTGTCCGGTCAATGAACTGGTCTACTACTACTAAGTCTAGTGGTTTGACTTCTTCTTTGAGAGAACCTACTGCAGAAGCAGAGATTAAATATTCCACACCCAAACTTTTCATACCATAGATATTGGCACGAAATGGTAATTCAGATGGTAATAATCTGTGGTTGCGATCGTGTCTGGAGAGAAACGCTACTCTTGTTCCTTCTAAAGTACCAACAATGAAAGCATCAGAGGGAGAGCCAAAAGGAGTATCTACCTTTATCTCTTCTACATCTTTAAGTTCTGCCATTTTGTATAAACCACTACCGCCAATAATGCCAATCTTTACTTCAGTCATACTTTGATTACCTAATATTCCTCTTACTCCAAATATTTTATATTATGTCTGGTTGAATACCCACAAATAATCGGTAATAGGGAACAGAGAATTGGAAATAGGCAACAGATAATACCAAATTTAAAAAATATCGCTACATTCAACAATTAATAATTAATAATTAATAATTAATAATTACCTCTTCTGATAACAGATAGGATTGCCTAAAAGGAATTTTTTTTCTTCTCTTGGTCGATTGGATATGGCGACGAAACCTCGCCATCCCATCCTAGGTCATGCTCCGCAAAGGACCGCTGTCTTGGTCGATTGGATATGGCGTTTCGCTCCGCGACATGAAAAGCGTTAGCGTTAGCGAAGCTCCTCTTACAGAGGAGCGGCTCTGTCAATAGCGGGAAACCTCGCCATCCCATCGTGACGGAATGCTCCGCTTTCCGACCGCTTTTTTTCCATGAATGGAGAGGCTTTATACCTTAATTTTTCCGTAAAATTCTCTGCAAAACTATAACTATTCAGATATTTGCGCACCTTCTAACACTTACCACATAATAACAAACTTAATGTAGCAACATTTGTATGAAATAGGTATCACAGGGGAATATTTAAGATATTTTGCAGGAGTAGAGAGGAGAACATTTTGATTACGATCAATCCAGTAGACTTGATATTACGGGATATAAGTTCGTATTATTTCGCGCCAACTGACTGTTTAGTGATACTAATTGTTACAAAACATCAAAAAAACCTATATCCTGATTAGATCAGTAATTATCTGTAATCTTTACTAAATCTTTATAAAAACTACCGGATTTTTATCGTAATGTAGTGAAATATCTATTGATAGTTTTTATCAATATCATAATTATATCCTTTCTTTTTCTCTGGCCCACAGATTTTTTCATCTTTCTGGGGGTATCTAGGATTGATCGAATATTTTTTGTTTGTCTCAAATTTATCTAAATTTAATTAGGAAATATGAATAATCTCAAAGTTGAAGCCAGAACAACTCCCCTAGAATCAGTTGTAAAAAATATTTTGGCAGTTCGGAAAATTTCTGCCAGCGATCGCCAGGTTTTAAGATTAGCTTTATTCTCGCTTCATTCTTTAACTGTTACAGAACAAGACCAGATTCAACAAGTTTATGAAGAATTAGAAGCCGGACGAATTAGTCTGATAAAGTAATGGAAGTTTGAAATTTCTACCAAATTTATTGGTTATGAGCATTGAGTATTAGTTCAGAGTAGAGAATTAATTTTTGAGAATTTTATCCTTTTCCCTTACTTTTGCTCCATCAAACATATTTATGTTTGCTCAACATTTCAGTTAGTCATCAAGTTGCTCCGAAGTTAATCACTTATTATTAGTTATCAGATTTAATAATTTTCATAACTTTGATAATATCAGCTTTAATGGCCGCATTTTAGGAAAAGAACAAAGAACACTGAATAATTTATTGATCGAGATTTTAACAATTAGGATTTACAGAAAACAAGGTATTTCTATTATTACAAGTGAAAGCATTTGCGGAGTTGTCCGTCAGGAAAGTAATCTCAAGTCAATACTTTCGTGCTAGATGCCTAATGCCAAATCTCAGCCATTTTTGCTACATCTTCTTCAGAGCAGGGAGTAGGCAGCACAGAGCAGAAAGCAGGAAAATTAAGAATAAGATAGATATATTCACTTCATCTCTATAATCTTTAAAAACATTACTGAAGCTTACTTATTACTTAATAACTGAAGTTCAATAAAACAATTATAATTAGGTTTGTAGTTACGCTGTAGTGCCAGACATATATTTAGGGTGCGGTTAGCGCAACTAGAAACAAAGACTTTTTTATAATTAATTATCCTTAAGCGGAGCTACCCCCGAAGGGGTTCAATAATTAATAATTAATAATTAATAATTACCTCTTCTTAAAGCATTGAGGATTGGTTAAAAGGAATTTTTTTGTTCTCAAGGGGAGATTGAATATGGTTAGGTTTCTGATGCATCCCATCCTAGGTCATGCTCCGCAAAGGACCGCTCTCTTGGTCGATTGGATATGGTTAGGTAACCTATCCATCCCATCCTAAGGTCATGCTTCGCTTGCCGACCGCTTTTTTCTCCTATGTAGGAGAGGCTTTAAACCTTAATTTTTCGGTAAATGATATAAGTTATGAAGAATTTTAATTAATTAATTTTCATTCCTTAGTTCTACCGCAAAAGCCAAAACCCACTATAAGTCATTCCAGAATCATCAGGTTGCACTAACAAGAAATGTAACCCCTGACTCTGTTGTTTTCTCTGTTCATAAACTTGAGCTGCTCCTGATACTTCCTTGTCTGAGAAAGTAGCAACTACCCACCGATCTACTAAACCTGCCTCTAAGATTAATCCATCAGGATCGCCAGGAATATACTTTAAAAGGTATGGTCGCGCTACTTCTAACCACCTAGCTAATCTCATAGACTGACGACCACCATCTATAACTACCCCTGGTATTGGCAGTGTTGAAGATAATCCTAAATTTAACGGTAAAAGAAATTTTGGTGCTTCTAAAATAGGTATGGGGCGTTCAATAATATCCTCAATATTACTAGCGGGTAATGAAGCAAATCTCCAGCGATCGCCCCACAAATTTTCGGCTAATGGTACAGGTGGAGGAGCGTCTAATACTAAGGGGTCGTAAAATTCCCCAGTGTATGTTTCCATATCCTGATATTGTTGCACCCTCTCCACTAACCATTGTTTTAAAGCTATTGTGCGTCTGGTCGGTTGGACTTTTAACCCTAATATTTGAGCTGCAGTTTCTATTAACCCCAAAGACTGAGGTCGAAATACTTGAATTATATCTGGTAAATTCTGGTCTTGACCTACTTTTTGCAGTTGTGCCACGAGCCAATTAGCGTTAACTTCTGACTGAGGACACATAGCAATAAATTCTAAGCTACGAGTGGGAGTGCAAATTAATAATTCCCATAATTGTTGGTCTTGTTTATCTTTAAGGGGACGGCGGTAATAATCTACTTGCCAAATAGTTGTAGTGTCCATTTATTTTGAAGGAAGAGGGAAGAGGGAAGAGGGAAATCCAGTAGTGGACTGACACACCTTAAATGGCGCATTAAAAAAAATAGTCAAATCTTCCCATAACAAGAATTATACGAAAAAAGCGCTCTGCACAGTTTTAGCTGTGTCAATCCAATACTATTGCGTATATCGCAATAGTTAATTCATTTTATGAAGCACTCCGCCAGAGGAGATGGGTAGTGAAATTTTCCGACTATTGCTCTATACGCAATAGTTAATTCATTTTATGAAGCACTCCGCCAGAAGAGATGGGTAGTGAAATTTTCCGACTATTGCTCTATACGCAATAGTTAATTCATTTTATGAAGCATCCCGCCAGAGGAGATGAATCGTAAAATTTTCCGACTATTGCCTTAAGAGCAATAATCAATTTATTTTCTGAACTTACTAGACCTTAACTCTTTAAGGATTTTAGCTAAAATTAACCAAATGTCAATCTATTTTTAATTGAATCCTATGATTAATCCTGCTTTGAGTCAATTTGGTACAACAATGTCTCGCCTTACAGGTGTGCGAGCTATTATGGCGGATATTATTGCCACTTTACGAGCGGGTCAAGGTCAGGAATTTCTTAACTTCAGTTCTGGAAATCCTCTAGTTTTGCCAGAGGTAGAAAAATTGTGGAAGAGTTGTACCACAAAATTATTGGCAACTCCAGAATATGGGGAAGTAGTAGGGCGTTACGGTTCGTCTCAGGGTTATCAACCGTTTATTGATGCAGTTGTTAATGATTTTAATTCTCGCTATGGATTGAGTTTGAGCAATCGCAACGTTTTGATTACTCCAGGTTCTCAGTCTATATATTTCTATGCTGCCAATGCTTTTGGAGGATATACTGACAGCCAAACTCTGAAAAAAATTGTCTTACCCCTTAGTCCAGATTATACTGGTTATGGTGGAGTTAGTTTAGTCCCAGAGGCAGTAGTTGCATATAAACCAACTCTGGAAATTGATACTGAGGGTCATCGCTTCAAATATTGTCCTGACTTTAGTCAACTGGTCATTGATGAAAATACTGGTTGTGTCATTTTCTCACGCCCCTGTAACCCTACTGGCAATGTTATTAGTGTTGATGAGGTAAAGAAAATTGCCCATCAAGCTGCTGTTTATGATGTGCCAGTATTTGTGGATGCTGCTTATGCTCCTCCGTATCCAGGGTTAAATTTTGTCGAGATGGAACCTGTTTTTGGGGAAAATATTGTTCATTGTATGAGTTTATCAAAAGCTGGACTTCCTGGGGAAAGAATTGGTATTGCTATTGGCGATGAAGGAATAATTGAGGTTTTGCAGGCGTTTCAGACTAATATGTGTATCCATTCTCCTCGTTATGGACAGGCGATCGCTACGGATGCAATTAATTCTGGCGCTCTGGCAGAAATTTCTACTCAAGTGATTCGGCCTTTTTATCAAAATAAATTTTCGATTTTAGAATCAACTTTAGAAAAAGCTTTACCAAAAAATTTGCCCTGGTTTCTTCATCGTTTTGAGGGAGCTATTTTTGCTTGGTTGTGGTTGAAAGATTTACCGATGACTGACTGGGATCTTTACCAAAAGTTGAAGGAAGTGGGGGTTATTGTTGTGCCTGGTAGTTCATTTTTCCCTGGTTTACGGGAAGAATGGGTTCATAAACAAGAGTGTATTCGGATTAGTTTGACGGCTTCTGATGAGGATATTGAAGAGGGAATGAAACGTTTGGCGAAGACGATAATTTCTATTTTTGAAAGTGCCTCAGCTAACTTTAGTTAATATAGCTATTACCAAAGTGCAATAAGCGTAGGTTGGGTTTCGTTCCTCAACCCAACAGACATGTCAGAAAAGAGGGAGTAGGAACTAGGAAATAGGGGGGGGGGGAAATTAATGATTTATGTAAATAAACTATGATTTTATTCTTGATTATTGAAGATGTCTAATACAGCTATATAAATCCTAAATGATTTGTGAAAAAAAACTGTAGGGGTTTAGTCTTTTAATCCAATTTTCGCTGGGATTTGGAGACAAAACCCCTAGGTTAACGAAGTCAGAAGTTGTTTTTGTAAAGGCGATTTGAGCAAGCCTCCAAAAACATTTCGCCCATCAAGGTGGGCTGGCGTGACCCAATTTTTTTGATAAAATATTACAACTTACAAGATATTTAAGTACCTAAACAAAATTATTTACCTATTCTGATTCTCTGGAATCTTTAGAAAGCAAAGAATTCAGCTTGTATAAATGTGTAATTAATTTTGTTTACCTGCTTAGGTTTGCTATATTACTAAATTTAGAGTCAACAATAATGTTACAATTGGGGCGATTTTTCTAGTAGTCTGGCTATTCCTGATAAGGTTTACTTGAAAGCTTCTGTTATTTATCAAGGTTGAAAAGAAACTTATCAGTTTGTTGAATACATTAAGGAAGTTGTAATAGTATAGACTAGGATTTAGACACAAGGAACTCAGAAACCTGATTTTTGTAAATATCTGTTGTTAAAATATACAGCATATTCCAAGTATATGAAGTAGAGATATTAACAATTAAATTTTCCCAGTGTGGGCACCTTGCCCGCTATGAGTGTACCTCACAAAATGGAATCCGCTGTAAGATTTATTATAAAAACTGGGTTTCTTTGCGTCACTCCTAATAGACTTTAAACAATATACATAAAAGGAGTATAAAATATATGAGCGCCTCAATTTATAGTATTTCTATTGAATCGACTGTGGGAATTGCTAGACATTATTTTATTTCGTCTGACGAAATGTTTGAAAATTCAATTGGATGGGGTCCTCAAGGAATTGAATATCAGGGAAAAGGGGCAGAATTAACGGTTGAAGAAGAACAACGAGCTTGTGAATATTTACACAAATTTGGCAAGTATAATATTCATACTAATAATTGTGAAATGTTTGCTTGGTATGTGATTACTGGAAAACATTATTCTGGGCAAATTAAAGAAAAATTTCAGACTGCAATTGGAGCTAAAATGGTTTCTCTTGTACAACCTGTTTTGACAGCTAGAGAAATAGTTAATCATCAGTATGAACAAGCAATAGTTCGTAAATTTAATGAAGACCTAGAAAAAGCAAAACTTGTTCGGTTAAAATCAGAGCAAGCAATGCGTGATGATTTTTGGAAAAAAAGAGATGCTAAGGAAAACTAGATTTGATAGTAAGTTAATTCCTGTAATAATTTAGCTTTCGGCTATCAGCTAATTGTCTTTTTAAGAGGTACTATTCACAGATTGAGCAAAAATAACTTGACTACAAATCCCTAAAATTTTCTATTCGTCATCCCCTAACTTTCATACCCTAATATTAATACTAACTGCTGATAGCTAATAGCTGAATACTTACCTTTCAGGATTTAACTTTTGAAGTTGAAAATTCTCCTCCTGTAGAGTATGCTAAATACGTCAAGATCCTACAAATAGAAAAAAAACTATTTAAAGATGATAACTGTCAAAGAAGCAAGAGAAAAAGCAGTATCTTTTCTTAGCGAACCAGGACTTGAACGAGAATTTATTGAAAATGTTTCAGTCAAACTTGATGATGCAGAAAAATTGATTAATATAAGCCGTCAAAAACAGCCTCAAAAAATATTATAAATTGGTACTTTTGTTGGATTCTCTACTGCTGTATTAGGATTGTGTTTACCAGAAATAGAAATTTTTTGTATTGATGCCGATATTCCTGTAACACTTCAAAATCTTCTCTGTGTTAAATAATTTTAAATTAACAATGAAAAGACTAATTTATATTTTGTGGAAAAAGTTTTACACCAGTTAGAAATTTTGACAATATTCACCCTAAACCGAGGTTTTTTTCTTGTTGTTTTCCTAACAAAGAAGATTTAGATAGAGTTGTGAATTATGGGATTAAACTTGAAGACAGGGAAATTATCGGTCTAGAAATTTGTGAAAAATATAGACCATTCGATATAGCATTTCTAGATGGAGACCATAGAAAGGAAGCTGTAAAACAAGACCTAATATTACTATCTCGTTATATTAGACATAGGCGTGAAAAAGATATAGATTTTTTGCGGCTAGTAGGGAACACTTAACACTTAAGACTTAACAGGGAATATATTTTCACGAAAAAGATACGAAAAATGATTTCGGAGAGTGAATTTTACAACTCTAGTTTGTCTTAAATAAAGAGCAAGTTTATTTTCTGGAGAGATCTATTAGACCCGGAGGAGCGAGCTTTCTTCACGATATGGGTTTAGATGATTGGGGGCAAGAAGTGCGTCAAGGTGTGGAGCAATTTTTAAAAGAATTTCCTCAAAAAGAATTTCGCATTGAAGGTGAAATTGGCTTTATATCAATTTAATTTTGATATTCAATTTGGTAGTTTTCAGATAAAAACTATAATTCTTGTAGGGCACTTCTACATAAGGCCTTTAGAGAAGTTGAATACAATCAAAATTACTATAATTTGCTGAAAAATTCCAGATACCGAGTTTCTCACACTGTTTTAGTTGGAGACTCGGTTAATTTTTTGTGTGTTGTTATTGTCAATTTTAATTTTTGATTGCTACATTTTTTTATTTTATATTCAATCAAAAAACTTGTTTTTTATAAAAAAACTATACATTAAAAATAAAGAATATAAAATGATTTAAGTCGGATGTGTATTTGCTAAAATATAATTATTTAATGTTTAAAATGATAATAATAGCTGCTTAAAAGTGGTTAATGACGACTGAAGATTAAATACTAAAAACAGTCAAAATATTTGTAAAAAACATTGATCGTGTTTGTATAGTATTTTCACAAAATTATTTTTATTGGTAACTTTAATAAAATCAAAATTAAGAATTATCAAAAATTCTTAATAAAAACGAAAATTGTCCTGGTTAAAGCGGAGATCAAAAGAATAAGCTATAAAGTAATAAGAGGTGAGGGGTATTACCCCTCAAATAGTAAGTTGATTAAGGAGGTCCAATGGTACAGAGTTTTGAGATTGATACAACCCACAAGATAAATCCTCTAACCGATAACTTCAGGGTCAAAAATGGATATAAATTTGTAGCTACTCCTGAGTATGACCAGACTGAATCAGAATTATTAAAACTTTCAACTATGCCCAGTTGTATTCGCCTTGGCCTAGAAGATTTAAAATCCTTTGAAGTAGTAGACAATCAATTTCTAAATTGGGGCATAACTTTCTCTAATGCGATCGCCATCGAACCATCAAACCCAGCTTTTGCAATTCCTTCAGGTATTAGAGTATTAATGGGAGCGCCAAAAAGTGGCCTAATAGAAATGAACTTTACATCTCCAGTCAAGTTTGTCAGTGGACTGGTAACGAGTTCCCGCCGAACTGTTTTGTCAGCCTATAATCAAAATGAAGAACTCTTAGCTGAAGACGAAATGCCCGCTTCAAACTTGCTTGACTCTGATTCAATTATTCCTCCTAATGCTAAACTAACCGTGAATGCTGAGAATATTTACAAAGTTAGTTTCTATGCTTTTGACGGCCAGCTTATAGTTATAGATTTGAGCTTTGGGTTTTAACTAGAATTTAAAATTTAGAATTTAGAATTTAGAATTTTGGCAAATTAATTTTAAATCAATTTTTATTTTCTGTGGTATAAAGAACAAATAAATAAATTAGTGGTCTTGTACCAGGGAGTTCCCGAAGTGTTAAACAATCCTCAAGTCTTATTTGTCCCCTGGTTACATTTTCACCAACCTCCGATTTGGAATAATGGCCAATTACAGGGCAACTTAGAAAAAATGCTCAATGGTGAACCTAACTCAGAAGAGCATTGGAATGCTCAATGGTTTGCCCAAGCATACAAAAATCCTGCCCGTTATGCCAAAGAACTATCTGAAGAAGGTCATCAACCCCGGATGATGGTAGATTATTCGGGAGTATTGCTCGAAGAGATGGCAAAACTTTCGACCAATGGCATTTTCTCTAATCTTTATGTTGATGGGGAAGCAGTAGGAGATGTAATTAGTCTCTGGCGAGAAGTTCTCACAGAATATTCAGACACAATAGAATTTACTGGTAGTGCATATAGTCATTGTTATTTTCCTGCTACTCCCGAACGAGACCATGAAGCTCAAATTATGGAATGGCGAAAGGTGTTTGCAGATTTGTTTGGGGAAAAGGCACTATCACGGGTGCGAGGGTTTTGGCCTCCAGAGATGGGAATGACTGGGGACCCTGCGGAAGCATTGAGATTTGTGCGTCTGTTGAAAAAGTGTGGTTATGAATGGATTATTTTACCGAATGCAGCATTGGAACATCCTGAAGGTTGGAGTACGCCAGAGTTAGAAAACCGGGTGCATTGGTTGGTAGTGGAATCAGAGGGTGAGTCGGAACGTATTCTATGTGTGGTGAGGGATACGGATATGGGGATTCGACAACAAAGCGGTCAAAATGCTGAGGGTTGTATTAATGATGTGCGATATCGTGGTGGAGAAGTGGGAATGAAACCACCTGCTTTGGTTGTGCCGACTTCTGATGGGGAGAATGGTAATGTGATGATGTTTGAATATTTTAAGAATTCTTTTGCTCCTTTGTTTCAGGAGAGGGATCGCTGGTCGGATGTGGGTTTTATGACGGTGAGTGAATATATTGATACTTATTTATCAGATGGAGTTGCAACAGAGGTGAGGTTAAAGTCTACAGGGGGTTCGTGGATAGGAGGTCATCAACAATGGCAAGAGGGAGATTTGCGACAACAGGTATTGGCAGCGGTTGAACAGTTGAGTCAAGATTATGCCAAGGTTGTAGAGTCTGGCAAGGGTTCTGCTGAAAAAAGTAGAGCTTTGTTGTTGTGTGAAACCAGTTGTTTTGTTTATTGGGGTTCTGATTTTTGGGCGCAACAGGCAAAGTTATTTATTGAGTGGGCAAGAGAGATGTTATAGAAGTAGAACGACACATATAATTTTGTGCATGAGGGCGGGTTTATCTAAATCTTAGGGTAAGCATGAAAATTTGCACTAAAACCCGCCCCTACTATTGCAGCATTTAAGGTGTGTCAGTCTACTAGAGTATTATTCATAGATATTCAAAGATATTGATTATACTTTCTGTTTCTGCTTTTGTTTATCTTTCTGTTTGAAAGCTGACATCCCCAGGAAACTTAAACCTAATCCCAACAAACTCAATGTAGAAGTAGGTTCAGGAACAGCTTGATTATATTCAGGAACAGCTTGATTATATTCAGAGTTTAGAACAGATATAGCTTCATTTGCTATTAACTGATAAAATTTTGTTGTAGGATGAATGTAATCCCAGTATAAGTATCCATCTGATAAGTTTCCATCTGGATCTGCAAGATTAACAGCACACCTAAATTTGTCGTCGCATTCTAACCAACTGTCTGTTACATTAGTAAAACCGAACTCACCGGGATTCTCAAGTATATTATCGAAAGTAGAGTTAACATCTAATAATGTGATGGTAACTTCAGACAACTCTTCCTCTAACTCAGCGATCTCTAACTCCAATTTTTGGTTATGATGATCTGTTAATTGATTGAATATGTTTTCATCTATACCTTGGATTTTATGAAAATCTGAGTTTGTGAATGATAGCAAGTTAGGGATCAGGAAGTTACGAGCGCCTACATCATATAAATTTTCAATACCATCGATCACATTCTCAACAGTTGTATCTACAATATCAGGAGAGTTACCTGCAATATAATCTTCTGTACCGAAAAGATAATCAATAGAACCTATCCAGAGAGTATACAGTGCATTAGAGTTAGCTGGCTGACCTTCAAGATCCCGTTCTACTAAACTTACCCAAACTTACCCATGAATGATTGCATGAGCTTTGGAGCTAGCTTCCTGTTTCCCAGAAGACCACTGACCGCAGTCTGTAACTTATCTTCTCCACAGGCTTAAAATCGCTTGGAACTCAAGCTACTTCTTCACATAGTTTTCTAGGTTGACAGCAGCATTAAAGTCTCTGTCAGCTTCAAATCCACAGTTGCTGCATTTATATGTCCTGGCACTCAATGGCATTTTTTGTTTCTGCCCGCACTCAGAGCAGATTTGAGAACTTGGATAAAACCTATCTGCTATTACTAATTCACTGCCATACCATTCACATTTGTATGTTAGTTGACGCCTGAACTCATAAAAGCCACAGTCTGCTATCGCACTTGCCAGTTTATGATTCTTGAGCATTCCACTTACATTCAAATCCTCTATGACTATGGTGCTGTGGTTTTTAGCTAGCCATGTTGTTAGTTTATGAAGTGTGTCAGCTCGGATGTCAGCTACTCTTTTATGAGCTTTTGATAGTCTTTTTATGGCTTTGGCTCTGTTTTTTGAACCAGGCTCTTTTTTCTTGACACGCCGTTGATAACGAGTTAATCGTTTTTTAGCTTGTTTGTATGGTTTGACGTTGGCAAATACTGTTCCATCACTACAAGTTGCTAGAGCATTTATGCCTACATCTACACCAATAATATCTCGTTGTTTTGGAGTCGGATTTGCTTCTTGCTCCAAATCATATTTGAAACTGATATACCAATCACCTGCTCTTTTAGATATTGTGACGTTTTTTACTCTGTAAGATGGTAAGATTTCATAAGTTTTTACTATTCCTATTCTAGGTAGTTTTATATAATTTCCTTGAAGAATCTGAATACTGCCTTCTAAATAGAAACTGTCTTTTTTCCCTTTTTTCTTAAACTTGGGAAATCCACTTTGAGGAATGCTTAAAAAGTTTTTAAATGCCTTTTCTAAGTCTCTTAAGGCTTGTTGAGGGGCACACTTTGATACTTGATAGTACCAAGGATTTTGGCTTTTCACTTCAGCTACCAAACGTTTATGCAAAGTGATAGCACTAGGGCGTTTCTTGGTTGATTTGTACTCAGTTATACAAGTTGCTAATCCCCAGTTATAAGCATGACGAGCTACACCTGCGTGTTTGGCAAGTATTGTTTTTTGGTAATTGTTAACTTTTAACTTGGTCTTGATTGATTGCATTTGAACACGCACACCATGAAAAAAAGTCTTTGATTATTGATAACAATTTTAATGTATGATAGCAGCTACTCAGCAAATTTTCAATATTTCTTAATATTTGTCTAACTTTGTCCAATTATTTGGCTTCAGTAGTTAGCCCCAGAAAAGAGTTAAGTTGTTTTCCTAAGCCACTATCTCCACTACTATTTCCACCTTTAGCAAAATTAGCTCCATCTGAAGACACACCACCACGACCAGGCTTATAAAAAGTTACAGGATCTAAATCTAAACACGATGATGCTAGAATATCTGTAAAAACATATCCGTTAGAAGCTCTACCCTCAAAATAAAGATCGGGTTTTTTAATAGTAACTCCGTTTGTATTTCCTGGGTCTGAAAGGCTATCCCCAAAAACAAACATTTGGGAAAAGTCTAAATTGCAATTTGCAGCGTAAACTGGTGCAGTGCCTATAGTTAGGGTAGACGCAGTTAGAGCCATGCTGAGTGACACCAATTTATTCATTGATTTAAGTTTTATTATTATAATAAATATACTCTGTTAAGTATAAATAAGAATTGTTAGTGTTTTATGAAAATTCAGTAAAGATTGGGGATAATTTCACTGTTTATATGAATATTTGATGAAGTAGGCATTTTTTTATTGACATGAGGGGGGGGTTTTGGTGTATATCGAGTTATCAGTTATCTTTAAAGTGTAAGTAAAATTTATAAGGAATGTCAAGTTAGGCTTAATCATTCAGCACAAAATTGGTAGTGGACTGACACACCTTAAATGGTGCAATAAATTTTTAGGAAAAGTCTGAATGTATCAGAGATTAAGTCATTTTTCTAATGCACAGTTTTAGCTGTGTCAGTCCAGTAGGGTGCGTTAGACAGCCAAAACTTTGACTATGAAAGACATTTAACAGTCAGTCGTAACGCACCATTGAATATGTGTCAATCCACTACAGTCTTTTTCACATATATTCAAAGATATTGATTATACTTTCTGTTTCTGCTTTTGTTTATCGTTCTGTTTGAAAGCTGATATACCCAGAAAACCGATACCTAATCCCAACAAACTCAATATAGAAGTAGGTTCAGGAACAGTCTGATTATATTCAGATTTCAGAGCATATAGAGCTTCATTCGCTATTACCTGATGACCTGCTTCTGTAGGATGAACTATATCCCAGAATAAGTATTCATCTGGATCGGGAATATTCTCATCACAGGATTTTACTGAACCATCTGCTCCTAAAAAGGCATCTGGGCAAACAGCTAAAACTGTATCTGACCAACTGTCTGTTACATTGGTCAAACCAAACTGACTAGGGTTATCAGCGAACTGAGGTAAAATAGGGTCAAAATTGAATAAGGTAATAGTAGCTTCAGACAAAGATTGTTCTAACTCAGCGATCGCTAACTCCAGTTTTTGATTATGCTCATTTGCTAATTCATTAAATATGTCAGATGTAGATGTACCTAATAATGGAGCTAAAGCTGTAAGTTCTAATGATGGTGTCAAGTTAGGGATTAGGAAGTTGCGAGCGCCTACATCATATAGAGCTTCAATACCATTGATAATATTATTAACAGTTGTATCTGGATTTGGTTCCGGCGGTGTTGGTATCAAGCCTATTTCAGATAGAGGAGTTGCAAGATAATCATTGGATCCCACCCAAATAGTATATAGTGCGTCCGAGTTTGCTGACTGATTTGTATCTAAAAGAGGAGCAATAAAACTCTCAAGTTGTTGTTTTAAACCTGGTAAACCAGTAATATTGTTTTGGTTTCCACTCTGGGCTCCAATTATAGCATAGTTAGCTCCATCTACAAAGACATCACTATTCAAAAAAGCTGTAGGGTTTATTAAGTCTGGATCTAAGTCTAAGGATGATGCTAGAGATTCTATCCAAACAGGTCCGTTAGAAGCTCTGCCTTTAAAAGATAGGGGAGAAAATGGTAAGTCTGGCAATTGTTCTTCTATGATACCAAGAAAATTTCCTGTATCTGAAAGACTATCCCCAAAAACAAACATTTGGGAAAAGTCTAAATGGGAATTTGCAGCGTAAACTGGTACAGTGCCTATAGTTAGAGCAGATGTAGTTAAAGCAATGCTTAGTGACACAACATTATTCATTTATTTAACCCTGATTAATGTAATAAATTTACTTTTAAATATAACCCACATTCCCTAGGAATGTCAAACTAGGTTTAATCATCATCAGTAAAATTTCGTAGGGGTACTAAATTATACTCAATTCTATTTTCCCAGTCTCCCCTCGTAGTATCAGTAATACCAATTAAACATAGGCGTGAAAAAGATACATACTTTTTGCGCTAACCCCCCCCTGTGTCCCCCTAAGAGGGGATGTTCAATAATGGATAATGGATAATCGATAATTGATAATTACCTCGGGTTTTAACCGTACGGGAATTGAATATAAGGAATATTGTCTTTGTTTTCCCCTTGAAAGGGGAGGCTTTTAACCTAAACTGTTTAATTATTTAATTATTTAATTATTAATTATCCGGTAAAAGGCAACAGGGAAAAGATTTTTAGGAAAAAGGTACGAAAAATGAAAGTGAAGTGACTTTTACTTCTCTTGTTTATGTTAAATAAAGGGCAAGTTGATTTTCTGGAGATACTAATTGGATAAATATTCGCTGCATAGGGAGATAAGAACCAGGAGGTGGGTTAAGCCATTTTATCATCAAAATAAATATAGCAATCCTATTTTATTTGTGTATAAAAATCTTAAGTATGCAAAATTAATTACACATTCTGCTGACTCTCTCTTGCCTGTTGCCAGATGAGCTGTTGTCTCTCTCAACTAGGAAATTTATTTTGCACAACTACTTAACTGTGAACAGGCGGGAGTTTCAGTTTTTTTATCTACTTTTTGATTACCCGCAACATAAGCGCGGATTGCTATATATCCTTATTGATGTTTTGTACTAATTAACCTCAAATGATATGATCTATTGTCGAAAATATTCAATAAATTATAGAATCTTATTGGCAATAATCTAGGTATTAATTTATGATTCACTCTAAACCGAAAATTTTAATTGTTTTTTTAGGGATGATTTTAGTAGCATTTCCATCATTAGCCAATGGTAATAATTTCGGAATATTTACCCCAAAAGAATCAGATATATATCAATCTAAAATTATAACTTCACAAGCTCCAGATACCTCCCCTTACATTCAGTTAGAAAACTTATTAGCAGAGAATAAATGGCAAGAAGCAGACGAAGAAACATACGATTTAATTTTAAAATTAACTCAAAGGACTAGAGCAGGAGGCATGAATACAAGAGCAATAAAAGAAAAAATTTCTTGTGAAGAAATTGGCAATATTGACCAACTCTGGCGGGAATATTCTGCAGATAAATTTGGTCTGAGTATCCAAATATCAATCTACTTAGAAACTGGCAATAAATTGGAAGGGTATAACCCACAAAGTTACCAAATATTCGGCGATCGAGTAGGTTGGAGAAAATCCAGAAAATGGAAAAAATATGAGCATTTAAATTTCTCCCAAGATGCTCCTAAAGGTCATTTACCAGTAGCTTTAAGAGAACCAGAAGTTACTGTGAATATTCCAGAATTTATGATTACTAAACGTTTGCGTCGGGTACTATATTCTAGGGTTAAAGAATGTGGACTATAATTAATACCTTATGGAAAAAATATTGTTAGGGTAGGGGTTTGGTTATGAAACCCTTACAGGTGATAAATTTTAGCTTTTAAGTAGTATAGCAATCATATTTCAGTTGTAAGATTTTAGTGGTAATTAGGAGTCAGATAGGGGAGCCGTCGGTAGGGCGACTTCATTAATGGATAATGGACAATGGATAATTACCTCTCCCTAAAACGGATTGGATTGACGTGGAGCGTGAAAATTTTTTCTGATCAAGGGGAGATTGGATATGGCTAGGTTTCCTCAGCATCCCATCCTAAGGGAATGCTCCGCAAACGACCGCTCTCTTGGTCGATTGGATATGGCGTTTCGGCTAAGAGCCGACATGAAAAGCGGAGCGGCTCTGCAAGAGCGGGAGACTTCGCCATCCCATCCTGACGGAATGCTGCGCAAACGACCGCTTGTTTCTCCTTTAAAGGAGAGGCTTTTTACCTTAATTATTCGATAAAGAACTCAGGAGTCAGGAGTTAGAATATAAAAGGATTTTGATCGATCTTAATTGTTCTTAAATATCTATTAAAATCATTCCTGATTGCTATAGTTCAATAATTAATAATTAATAATTAATAATTACCTTTCCTGAAAAAGAAGAGGATTGACTAAAAAGAATTTTTTTTCTGATCAAGGGGGAGATTGGATATGGTGTTTCGGCTATCGTCGTTTTGCTTCGCACAACGCGCGTTAACGCGAAGCAACATGAAAAACGTAGTTGTGTCCTAGCTAAAGGATGGCTTTTTCTCCTATTAAGAGAGGCTTTAAATTTTAATTATTTGGTAATATTATTTGACCGCGCTTGCTATAATACTAATTTAAAAAAAGAATGCTATACAAAAAAAGGCTCTAAATTTATACAGAAAAGGAGCTTTTATAATCCTATAAGATACCTATATATATGATTTATTGTCTTTATTTCTTCCTTTTTCCTTTTTCCCTATTTATTGCTGATACTATTTGTAATAAACATTTATTAATTTAGTATAAGTCAAAATCTCAAAAAAAAAGGCCATCAGAAAAAAAATCATCTAAAATCTACAAAAGTCGAGTAAATTCGGACATTGGATGGCCTGATAGTTCTTTTATAGCTGGAATGTTGACTTATCAAGATTTACTTATAGAATAAAAAACGATTTTGAAATTCATCAGCAGGAGTGAAGCTTTGAATAACGAAAGTCTGTCAGAAAATTTATCATTAGTCCAGGAAACTGTTGTAGATGAGATTCCCGAAGCAGTGCGAGACCCTCAAAAGGATGAAGAAATTATCCCAACTCAACCTAACAATAAAAAATGGATTTGGAGTTGGATGGGAATAGTTGTTTTGGTGGGAGTAGTTATTCTAGGGTTACAAGTTCAATCTAATCTCAACCAAGTTAATGCTTCATCATCTCAAACTGAAACTGATAGTATTAAGGTAGCTAGTTCTGCTGACACAGAAACTCCTATAATTGAGCCAGAGAAAAATCCCCTTGCAGATTTGCCTTACTCACAAATAGCAGAAATAGAATTAGCATATATAGTTGCTGATAGTGATATTCGATTGCAAATAAATGCAGCAAAAAAGTTTCAGGAAATGCTTTATGCTGCTAGAAATGATGGGATTAATTTAGTAGCTTTGAGAGGATTTCAGTCTAAGTCTGACTTGGAAGCTTTGGTAAGTAATACTAATACTATTAATTCAAATTATACGGAAAATTTTTCGCCTCTAAGTTATGGGGAATATATAACAGGTTATGCTGTTGATATTGGGGATAAAAATGTACCTGAAACTTACCAAAATGTGGCATTTGAAAATACGGCAGCTTTTCAGTGGCTAAAAAATAATGCTGCTTACTTTAGCTTTGAAATGATACCTGTTGATGATGAGAAAGGTGTTGGTTATGAACCTTGGCATTGGCGTTATGTAGGCGATCGCCACAGTCTAGAAACATTTTATAAAAATTTACCTAATATCATCTCTGAAGAATCAGAGTTAGTTCGAGAAAATCAAGAATTAAGTAGCGGTGAATAATTGGAATTTAGGATAATGGAAAAAATTAATAAATTAGCAATTGTTGGAGGAACACACGGGAATGAATTTACAGGGATATATCTTGTCAAAAAATTTGAAAAGTTTCCAGATTTGATTAGCAGAACAAATTTTGAGACTAAAACATTATTGGCTAATCCTCTAGCATTTGAATTAGTTACAAGATACATTGATACAGATTTAAACCGTTGTTTTAAAGTTGAGGATTTAGAAAATAGTACAAACCTTAACTATGAAGAAAGTAGAGCAAAATTTATTAATCAAATGCTAGGACCGAAAGGGAATCCTAAATTTGATTTTCTTTTGGATTTGCATAGTACTACTGCCAACATGGGATTAACAATTGTTTTGGTAAATAATCATCCTTTTAATTTAAAAATGGCTGCTTATTTAAGTTCGGTTGAACCAGATGTAAAAGTGTATAGTTGGATTAATCCAGGAGTGGAAAATTCTTTTTTAAATTCTATTTGTGAACGTAATATTGGCATTGAAGTAGGTCCGATCGCTCAAGGAATTCTCCAGGCAGATTTATTTCAGAAAACAGAAAAATTAGTTCAGATAAGTTTGGATTTCATTGAACATTTTAATGAAGGTAAGCTACATCATATAAATGGGGATATTGTCGTTTATAAACATTTGAAAGTTGTGGATTATCCTAAAACTGAAGATGGAGAAATAGCAGCAATGATTCATCCTGAATTACAAGGGAGAGATTATCAAAAATTAAGTCCAGGTGAGCCACTGTTTTTAACTTTTGATGGCAAAACAATTTATTATCAGGAAGAAACTCCTGTCTGGCCAGTTTTTATTAATGAGGCGGCTTATTATGAAAAAGCAATTGCTATGTGTTTGACAAAACAAGAGAGTATCACAGTTTAATATATCAGAACTAGCACTTATCTATTAGCTTTTTTGTTTCGATAATTCTGTTTTGCTTTCAAAACTAAATACTGTATCTCCTAAAGATGAAATATAACCAGATAATTTGACTTTGGAAAGAGAAAAAAAAGTAGTTTTTTCATACAGTTTTGCTCTGACGCTCGCTTGTTTAAGCAGAGATGATACCAAATCCTGAAGCTATAATAATGCTATAGTTCCTCAAGACTTCAGTTATTAAGTCATAAATCAGGAATTTTTTTAAATATTCTAGGCATTAAGCGAAGATATCTTATTCGGTAAAATCCTATTGCCTACTCCCTATTCTCAAGAAGATATAGCAAGAGTTTTGAGATTTGGTATTAGATTTGGTATTATAGAACATTAAGAACAATTTTTTACTTTGGATTTGGATATGAAAGTATTATTAATTAAATTAATTAAAGGCTACAAAATTTTAATTTCGCCAATGTTACCTCCATCATGTCGTTTTCAACCGACTTGTTCAGAATATGCGATGGAGGCGATCGAAAGATTTGGAATTTTTAAAGGTAGTAGAATGGCAGTTATGCGAATTTTACGTTGTCATCCTTTTCATCCAGGTGGTTATGACCCGGTACCTCCGAAAGATTCAACAATTAATAATTAATAATTATAGCAATTCTCATAGTTATGAGGTAAGGTCTAATATCTCCAGTTTCTTGATATTTTTTGATTAATTTTTGAATAAAACTTTTGCTTACTTCAAACCTTTGAGTTAGTTTTCTTATAGAAATTTTTTCATAATCCCAAATTTCTACAATTTTTTTTCTAAAGTCTATAGAATAAGGTTTCATCAATTTAGGCGTTAGTGGAGCTTTGCGTCAGCAATCGCTATAAATATTATCCCTCTTACTGTACCTTATGACTCTGGGAAATGCTATAATCCTACATTCCGCACGACAAAATGTAGCATGAAAAATAGGAGACAGGAGACAGGAGACAGGAGACAGGAGACAGGAGACAATTATAGTGGTCAATAGGAGTAAGTAATTGAGTATTTATACTTAATATTTTCCTGAGAATCTGACTGCTGAGAAAGGTCAATGAATAGGAGCTATATAGTATAAATACCTACCAAGTTACCGTTTTTTTATACTACTTTTAATGTTACAATTTGAAGTGCGGAATGTGAGTATAATAATTACCTCTTCTTAAAAAGAATAAGATTGGCTAAAAGGAATTTTTTCTTTAAGAGCAAATCTTCCGATTTTTCGTTCTCCCCCTACTCCCCTACTGCGCCACTAGCCTATTTCTCATAGTAATACTAATTCACTTTAAAGATATCACAAATAGTTGGGAACTGATGATGTGAAATAATAAGCTAAAATTACTGTATAACCATTACTTTAAGTCTATCGACTTTCACTTATGACTTCCGTGAAACAGTATAACTATAGCAATCCTATTTTATTCGTGGCAAAAATCTTACTGCTTTTTAGGGAACAGGCAACAGGGAACAGGGAACAGGTAAGAGTTTCAACCTTTTTATTTACTTTTTAATCACCCGCAACCTATTTAGGATTGCTATATTGAGTCATAAATGATATTAGTCTGGTTTAATAGTTAGTATCTTTCCGTGAGAGTTATTGCTGTTCCACATTTTTTTAATTTGGTGAAAAATTATCTTTCATAGCTAAAATTTTCTCTGCCACATTTTCAGCAAGAGGCATTACAGATAATCTATTTCCTTTCCTCACAACTAATAATTCATCCCCAGTAAATTGTTGTTTCAAATTAGCTAAAGATATTAACTTAGAAAATTCTTCTACAAATTCTACAGAAACAGTTTGCCATCGAGGGGAATTAGGAGTAGATTTCGGATCGTAATATTTGCTTTTTGGGTCAAATTGAGTAGGGTCAGCAATACCACTTTCCAAGATTTTTACTAACCCAATAATTCCAGGAGGTGTGGTATTAGAATGATAGAAAAATGCTAAATCTCCAGAATTCATTTGTCGCAAAAAATTGCGTGCTTGATAATTTCTGACTCCATCCCAAATACAAGTTTTTTCTTGTTTCATATCTGAGATACTGTAAGTTTTTGGTTCTGATTTTATTAGCCAATATTTCATAATTAGGGAATAGAGAGTAGGGGGTAGGGAATAGGGAATGGGAGAGTAGGGAGTAGGGAATAGGGAGTAGGGAGTAGGGAATAGGGAATAGGGAATAGGGAGTAGGGACGTTGCATGCAACGTCCCTACAAGGTTATAATTTTTTTACAAATCATTTCATAGTGCTATATAAATTTATATTCAAAAAATGAACTCAATTTCACCCAGAAAAGCATTAAATAAAGCATATTTAAAGGTAAGACCCAGTAGGAAAGATATTGAAAAATTTAAAGACAATCTGAAGTTACTTTTAGAGCAAATCAACGAAGCAGAATCAGAGGAATTTCATAAAAATCTAATTTCCCAATTTTTACAAGATACTTACTATAAACCCAAACATTTCATCAATACAAAAGGGCGCAATGACCTAGTAATTCACAATAGCAAAGACCAGAAAAGTAATGTTAATGTAATACTAGAAATTAAGAAGCCAACTAATACAAAAGAAATGCTCAAAGTCGATAACCTGAATACTAAAGCATTTCAAGAGTTGGTATTATACTTTTTGCGCGAACGTTTACAAGAAAATAATAACCTAGAAATAAAACATTTGGTAGCTACTAATGTTTATGAATGGTTTATTTTTGATGCGCAGGAATTTGAGAAATACTTTATTCAAGACAAAAATTTAGTTAAACAATTCCATGACTTTGAGGCAGGAAGATTAACAGGTAAAAAAACTGAGTTTTTCTACGGAGAAATTGCTCAACCAGCTATTGAAAGTATTAAAGGTGAAATTACGTTTACTTACTTTGATATTAGAGAATATCAAACCTATTTACAAAGTACAGAAATTAAAGATGACAAACGATTAATAGTTTTATATAAACTACTTTCTCCAGAGCATCTATTAAAATTACCTTTTGCTAATGATAGTAATAGTCTTGACAAAAAATTTTACGGCGAACTACTTCATATTATCGGTCTCACTGAAATTAAAAAAGCTAATAAAAAGCTGATTCAGCGTTCAACGGAAAATAAACGAAACCGAGGTTCACTTATAGAAAAAGCAATTTTTCAGCTTGATAGTTTAGATAAAATTTCTAGACTAGAAAAACCAGAGCAATATGGGGAAAATTCTGAAGAGCAACTTTTCAATATAAGTTTAGAGTTAGTGATAACTTGGATTAACAGAATTCTTTTTATTAAGTTACTGGAAGCTCAATTAATTAATTATCATAAAGGCGATCGCTGTTTTGCGTTTTTGAATTTGGAAAAAGTACCAAGCTATCAGGAATTAAACAATCTTTTCTTTAATGTATTGGCTCGAAAATATAGCGATCGCCAGGGCAAGGGAAAAGATATTTTTGCTAAGGTTCCTTATTTAAATAGTTCCCTATTTTAACCAACATAAATGGAACAAGAAACCATATTTATTAGTAATCTAACGGAGGAAAAACTACCTATATTTTCGGAAACAGTTTTTAAAGATAGTCAGGGTAAAAAACGTCAAGGTGAACTTAATTCTCTACAATATTTATTTGAATTTCTCAACGCTTACGATTTCAGTAGTGAAGGTTCGGAAGCAATTCAAGAAGATAATAAGACTCTAATTAATGCTTCTGTATTGGGGTTAATTTTTGAGAAAATTAATGGTTATAAAGACGGCTCATATTTTACTCCTGGTTTTATTACTATGTATATGTGTCGTGAAACAATTAGTAAAGCAGTTGTACAGAAGTTTAACGATCTGAAAAGTTGGAATTGTCAAAATCTTGAACAACTTTTTTATGACAAAATTACAGATAAAAAGGAAGCTAATCAAATTATTAATAGTTTGAAAATTTGCGACCCCGCAGTTGGTTCAGGACATTTTTTAGTTTCCGTTCTCAATGAAATTATTGCTATAAAAAGCGAATTGAAAATTTTATTAGACAGAAAAGGAAGAACTTTAAGAGATTATCAAGTCGCTGTAGTTAATGATGAGTTAATAGTTACTGATGATGATGGAGAATTGTTTGAGTATTATCCGAATAATCAAGAATGTCAACGAGTACAAGAAGCTATTTTTCACGAAAAACAGACAATTATTGAAAATTGTTTATTTGGGGTAGATATTAATCCTAATTCTGTCAAAATTTGTCAGTTACGGTTATGGATAGAGCTTTTGAAAAATGCTTATTATCAACCAGAAACTGATTATACTGAGTTGGAAACTTTGCCGAATATTGATATTAATATCAAGTGCGGTAATTCTTTGATTAGTCGTTATGGTTTAGATTCTGATTTACGACTAGCTTTAAAGAAAAATAAATGGAATATTGAGATTTATCGGAATGCTGTACAAACTTATCGCAGTGCTGAAAGTAAACAGCAAAAGCGAGAAATGGAAAGGTTGATTCAGGATATTAAAGGTAATTTTAGAACAACACTTCAAGGAACAGACCCCAAGAAGAAAAAGTTAAGAAATTTAGAGTATGAAGTTGATGATTTAGTGAATCAAAATCAATTGTCATTATTTGAGGAAACAAAAGCTGAAAAAAAAGCTAGAGAGAAAAAGATTGTTAAGTTAAATAATCAGATTGATAAATTAAGAGCTGAAATTGAAGAAATAGAAAGTCGTAAGGTTTATGAGAATTCTTTAGAATGGCGATTTGAGTTTCCCGAAGTATTGAATGATAATGGTGATTTTGTCGGGTTTGATGTGGTTATTGGTAATCCACCTTATGGAGTATTACCTTCAAAATTTCAGTGGGCTATTTTGCTTAATAAATACAAAACACTAGGCATTAATAATTTATTAAAATACAGTTACTTTACATTTTGTTTGTTAGGTTTAAAAGATATTTTAAAGCCTTATGGTTATCTATCTTAGAGACTGTTTGTAAAATAAGTATTAAGAGAACATGCGAGTGACTAAAATCTAAAAGCGGTAATACTTCAAGAGATTGAAATTTGGTAGGTAGAGAAGTATTCAGTACATATATTCCTAGATTTTTAAGCGACAAATATTTGTCTTGATTTCTTCCTCCTTATTCCCTATTCCCTATTCCCTATTCCCTGTTCCCTGTTCCCTGTTCCCTGTTCCCTGTTCCCTATCTCCTTTTTATATTTCCTTTACAAACAATCTCTTATATAGTGCCCAATACTTGGAAATTAATTTATTCAGCCTATGATTTCAGGCAGAGCTTAATCGGGGAATTTTATTTGATATGTATAGATGAGTTTAAAACAAAAGTATTTGATGAAGCAACGGTAGATTGTGACGTTCTGCTTATACAGAAAAATAAAATTCAAAGCTATATATTGCAAGCTAACCAGAGAAGTAAAGATTTGATTCAAAGAACAATTACTATCTCAAATGTAAGTTTGTCTAAACAATACTTCTTCAATTTTTCTCTTAGTCAAAAGGAGCTATTAATTTTAGATAAAATCGGCTCAAATTCCTTTTTAATCAAGGATTATTTTGAAATAAAAAATGGCGTCAAACCCTATGAAGTAGGTAAAGGTTTTCCACCACAAACTCAAAAAATACTGAATCAAAAGCCTTATACCAGTGAAGTTAAATTCGACTCAACATTTCAGCCATTAATAGGTGGTCGTTACTTTAACAAGTATGTCATTTTATGGAATAAGAATTTTTGGATTAGTTATGGGAAATGGCTTGCAGCTCCAAGAGAAGAATCAATATTCAAAGCTGATGAAAAACTAATTTTTAGACAGACTAGCGATCGAATAATTGGTACATGGATTCAATCTGGGTTTATTATACGAGATAATACCCATATTATTCTTAAAAAAAATGAAACATTTAACCTGAAATACTTACTAGGTATTTTAAACTCTAAGTTAATAGATTTTTTTTATACTGGAATTAATCCGGAAAAAGGCGAAGCTCTAGCACAAGTAAAAGCATTTCATTTAGGAATGTTACCCTTTTACCCAATTGATTTACAGGAGCAAATTCCTTTTGTAGAAATAGTTGATAAAATACTCACAAAAAAAAATCCAACCCTAATGCTGATACAACAGAATTAGAAACAGAAATAGACCAATTAGTTTATCAACTCTATAAATTAACAGAAGAGGAAATTAAAATTGTGGAAGAAAAAACAACCTAGCTCAAAATATTTACCTAAAAATATTAGATAGCGATCGCCAGTTTTGGCTATACTAAAAAGTAGACTTTTTCAACTTGTTTAACGAGTTGTCTAAAGTCAAGAAAAATAGATTGTTTAAATAACGAGCGCTCGATATAAAAAACTAAAATTTTCTGACAACCAATAACTAATAACTGAAATACCATGAACCAAACCCAAACCCAACTACCCACAGACACTTGGATAACAGCAACTTGGTCAGAATATATCCAAATTTTTGAAGACCCAAGTTATGAAAAAGCCAAAGTTTACTACCACAAAGGAAAACTCAGAATAGAAATGTCACCATTAGGAAATGACCACGCTAAAGACCATGCAGTTATTATGGGTGCAATTGTTTTATTTGCTACGACTAAAAATATTGCCCTGAGTAGTAGAGATAACTGTACCTACCGCAAAACTGGATTTCGGGCAGTTCAACCTGATGCTTCCTATTACATTGGGGAAAATGCTGATGTCATTCCTCGGGGAACTTCTTTTATTGACCTGGATATTTATCCTCCACCAACTCTAGTTATCGAAGTTGCTAATACTTCTCTTCCTGATGATATAGGACAAAAACGTTTGGTTTATGAAGCAGTTAATGTTGCTGAATATTGGATAGTTGATGTGCAGAATGTAGAAATTATTGCTTTTGCTGTTGCTGACGGTGGTAGTAGAAAAATCGATCGCTCTCAAGTTTTGCCTGGTTTAGACATTTCTTTATTAAATGAGGTACTTCAGCGCACTCGTCAAACAAATGAAACTCAAGTTTATATTTGGTTATTAAATCAGTTTCAGTCATAGAGAATAAAGAAGTAGCGGAGTAGAGAGGTTGCATGCAACCTCTCTACAAGGTTATAATTATCAGGACTTACACACTATACCTTTTCTCACAAAAACATGAACCAAACCCAAACCCAACTACCCACATATCTTGCTGATGATAAAGGGGAAAAAGGTTTGCTTTATGAAGCAGTTAATGTTGCTGAATATTGGATAGTTGATGTGCAGAATGTAGAAATTATTGCTTTTGCTGTTGCTGACGGTGGTAGTAGAAAAATCGATCGCTCTCAAGTTTTGCCTGGTTTAGACATTTCTTTATTAAATGAGTTTCAATCGTAGGGGTTTGGTCTCCAAACCCCAAAAAATAAGTAGTGGACCGACACAGCTAAAATGGTGCATTAGAATAGCCAGCTCAAAGTTACTATTGCCTAGACAAGCGATATAGCTGCCGCACTTGCTCCGCCAACGCTAAAAATAGACAGTCGGGAGCCACAGCTAAAATGGTGCATTAGATATAGTCAGCAACGGAGAATAAGACTATGGGAAGAGGTCGGCGCGATCAAGTAATTCTGAGGGTAGAACAGAAGGATAATCTAGAAAAAATCCCTCGAAATGGCCATGCACCAGCTAAAAAAATTCTACACGCTCGAATTTTGCTAATGTGTGACGAAGCAGAACAGACCACGAGCATCTGGACAGATGAAGAAATAGCAGAAGCTTTAAATGTACATAGAAACACAGTTAGACGGGTTCGCCAAAGATTCCTCACCAAAGGGGAAAAACCTGCCCTCAATCGATACCCTCGAAACGCTCCACCCACCCCCCCAAAAGTAGATGGGGCAAAGTTACGCACAAATCATTGCTCTGTGTTGCTCTGAGCCACCCGAAGCCAGAGCCTCCTGGACCATCAGATTATTAACTTCAGAACTCCAACAGCGACAAATTGTCACCGAAATTTCCCGTGAAACTGTACGTCGTACTTTAAAAAAAACCAATTACGGCCTTGGAGAACTCAGAGGTTTTGTATCCCCGAAAGAGATTTGGCGAGATTTGTATCTCAAATGGAAGTAATCTTAGACCTTTACTGTAGTATTCATGACCATGATGAACCTTTAATTACTATGGATGAAGCTGCAATACAGTTACAAGGACATCTATACCCACCCATAGAAATGAAACCCCATCAAGACAAAAAACAGGACTATCATTACACTCGTCAAGGGGTGCAAGCTTTATTCATGTTTTTTGACCCGAATAGAGGATGGCGGAGGGTGAGCAATCGTATGGAGTCGTACTCGTTATGACTGGGCACAGGAAATTCGTCAGCTTTTAGATGTAGATTATCCCCAGGCTCGAAAAATCAAGTTAGTTTGTGATCATCTCAACACTCATAACATTGCTTCATTGTACGCAGCATTTCCTGCTCCCGAAGCTCATCGCTTGGCGAGACGTTTAGAAATCTATCATACTCCCCGTAATGGCAGTTGGTTAAATGTGGCCGAGATTGAACTGAGCATTTTCAGTAAACAGTGTTTAGACAGACGCATTCCTACTACTGAGGAGCTGCACAAAGAGTTATCAGCATGGAATCAAGAGCGTAATCAAACTGCTAGTAAGGTCATTTGGCATTTCTCCACTGACGATGCCAGAGTCAAACTGCAACATCTTTATCCTATGTTTGAAACTCCCGAACAGCGATAAATTACCTATTTTTGATTATCTATTTTTAGCGTTGGCGGAGCAAGTGCGGCAGCTATATCGCTTGTTTTTGATTATCTATTTTTAGCGTTGGCGGAGCAAGTGCGGCAGCTATATCGCTTGTTTTTGATTATCTATTTTTAGCGTTGGCGGAGCAAGTGCGGCAGCTATATCGCTTGTTTTTGATTATCTATTTTTAGCGTTGGCGGAGCAAGTGCGGCAGCTATATCGCTTGTTTTTGATTATCTATTTTTAGCGTTGGCGGAGCAAGTGCGGCAGCTATATCGCTTGTCTAGGCAATAGTAACTTTTAGCTGGCTATTCTAATGCACCATTTTAGCTGTGTCGGTCCACTACAAATTTTGCTTAAACAACTAGATTAATTTTGAAGATAACTTAAACAAAATGCAGCAATTTCTAGACAGTAAAAAAATATCAGAATTATCCAGCAGAATAGAATACCTAGAGGAAACAGTTATCACTCTAAAAAATCGGTTAGTTAATGTTGAATATGATGTTGGGGTAACTAATAGCAACCTCAGAGATAAAGTGGAAGAATTAGAGTTTTTTCCTAATCCTGATTCTGATGAAGGAGAGGCAAATTGTAACTTTAATATTTAGGTTGTAGTCGGAAAAGAAATAGTGCGAACATCTTGCTCGCAAATATTCAGATCGGAAGCTACAACCAAAAGTTCAGATGGGCAAATACTATTTGATTTATTCCAAGTTTCTGTGATTAAATCTTTGCCCACCCTACAGACACTTAATTGGGATCGATACCCAATTCCCGCAACCTGGCCTCAAGTTCTGCTAACTTCTGCTCCGCTTGTTCAGCGCGTTGTAAAGCAGACTCCTTTTCCTGCTTTTCCTGTTCAGCACGTTGTAAAGCAGACTCCTTTTCCTGCTTTTCCTGTTCAGCGCGTTGTAAGGCTAACTTCTTGTCCAGTTTCTCTTGGTTCGCACGTTCAGCACCAGTAGGAATCACATTTCCCTCAACATCGCACCAACGTAACCAAGTATCCTGCTTGCCTTCAAATTCTCCTGACCATAAAGTTAACCCCAACCCGACTTTTTCTAACCAAGTTTCCGTCATTTGCTGATAACCGTTTGCCCTCAACTCATATACTTGCAGCAGAGACTCTCCTAATTTTTGCAATGGATCGAAAACCGCATAATACCAGACTCCTATTCGTGCATAACCTGCAAGTTTACTACCCAACTCGTTCCCCACTTTGTTAGAAACTATTTCCACTACCACATCTGGTGCTTTACCAAATTCCCAAGTATAATAGCTGCGGTTTTCTCTTTCCCGCCAATCGTCAGGTATTGTCACATCTAGACTCAGGAAAACATCAGGCACTAAAGCTGGTTTGTTGACAGCATAAAATACTCCCACATTCGCTGCCGCCAAAAACCGACTACTACCATCTACACCCAACCATGAATCATATAAACAGTTTGTCAGCAGACATTGTTGCTTTTCTGATTGAAAATTATCCACTGGAGTGTCATCCTCTATGATTAAATGGCTAATATCGGGAGCAGCTATTTCTTCTATTTCTACTGCTATTTCATCTGTTTTGATTTTAGATATCATATTCAGCTTGCTAATTTACTTAAGAATAAAATATTTACAAGGATTGATTGTATTATATACTAAAATTAAATAATTATAAGTCCGACAAAAATCAAAACGATGAAAAAAATTAACCTTAATTTTAGTGGATTCCAGCGTTTTTGGGCAGTTGCAAAATCTTACTGGTGGGAGTCGGAAGAAAAATGGAAAGCCATTGGTTTACTCTTATTTCTCATATTTTTATTAATTTTCCATGCCCGAATGAATGTTCTGCAAAATTCACAAAGAGGGGAATTTATCTCCGCATTGGCAAATCAAGATGCGGGAAGATTTTGGCAGGCTGTCCTCATGTATCTTGGAGCTGTTTTGATATATATGCTAATTCTAGCTTATGGTCACTATTTAGAAGATAAAATTCGTTGGTTTTGGAGAGGTTGGCTAACGAATTTTTATCTACAAAAATACATGAAAAATCAAAAGTTTTATGAGCTAGGTTCTTGGACGGGAAAAATTGATAATCCGGATCAGCGTATTTCTGAAGATATTGAAAATTTTTGCCACATGGCTTTGACTTTGTTTATGCACTTTAGTAGAGCTTTTTTTAATATCTTTGCTTTTGGAATTGTTCTCTGGTCAATTTCTCACAACCTTGTGATTTTACTAATTGTATACGCTTCTGTGGGAACGTTAATAACAACAGTTGGATTTGGTAGTATTTTAATTCCTCTGAAAGCAGAGCAACTGAAACGAGAAGCTAACTTCAGATTTGGTTTGGTACGGATTCGTGAAAATGCTGAATCTATAGCTTTTTACAGAGGTGCAGTTCGTGAGTTGAATAATCTGAAACAGATATTCAATAGAGTTTTAAGTAATTACAATAAAATTATTGCCTGGGAGAGAAACTTAGAGATTTTTAGCAATGGATATCAGGCAATTACTTGGGTATTACCTGCTTTAATTCTCGGACCAAGAATTTTAGCTGGCGATACTGAGGTAGGAGTTTTGACAGAAGCGGGAGGTGCTTTTATCAATGTATTTAATTCTCTAATTGTTATTATCAGACAGTTTGAGCGAATGACTAATTTTGTGGCAGCGATCGAACGTTTGGAGAGTTTTGAAAAAGTTCTAGATGAACCACAAACATTACCAACAGAAGAAACACCGACAATTGAGGTCGTTGAAGATTCACGTTTACATTTGGAGCATCTGACTTTACAAACTCCTAACTACCAACGAACTTTAGTCAAGGATGTATCTGTAGAAGTAAAAGCAGGGGAGGGAGTATTAATTGCCGGAGCAAGTGGTGGTGGCAAAAGTTCAATTTTACGAGCGATCGCTAGTTTGTGGAATTCAGGAAGTGGGAAAATTTACCGACCAAAATTAGAGGAAATTCTGTTTTTACCACAAAACCCTTATCTGATTTTTGGTTCCCTGCGCGATCAATTACTCTATCCACGGACTGACCTAAATATTTCTGATGCAGAAATTTATCAAGTGTTAGAAGAAGTTAACCTACCAGACTTAGCCGAAAGATTTGGAGGTTTAGATGCAATTGAAGATTGGGAGCGTGTTTTTTCTATGGGAGAACAACAACGGGTTGCTTTTGCTCGTTTGTTGCTGACTCAACCTCGTTATGCAATTTTAGACGAAGCGACTAGCGCTCTGGATGTTAAAAATGAACAAAATCTCTACAAACATTTGCAAAGTCTATCAACTACTTATATTAGTGTGGGGCACCGCCCGACTTTATTGCAATATCACCAACAAGTTTTAGAAGTGGTTGGCGATGAAACTTGGCGAGTGAGTAGTGCCCAAGATTACAAATTTTTAGCAAGTGGTTAATTACACCCTCGAATTCTCCTAATGTGTGATGAAGCAGAACAGACCACGAGAATTTGGAGTGATAAAGAAATATGTGCATTCACTTCTCTTAGAGAAATCAAGCATATCCCAATCAAGTGATTCAGTTGTTTTCGCGATCGCCTAATTCAATAATGGCTAGAACTTTCTGGGAAACTTTCGTTCCCAACTCTCTAGGGAACTGCTTTACAAAGACGAGGTGGTCGTCTAACTAGTCAATCTCGTCAATCTCGCTGGTCAGGGAATAAAATTTGTGAGTAATATTGCTATTCAAAGTTATTGTCTGATATTCCGAACTTCAAATTGAAGCATAACCTTTTATGCAAAGTATCTAGATTTTGTTAAGTATAATTACTCATTAAATTAGATAATAAGAATACCTACATTTCGTATTTCAAAATGTAGTTTTATACATGGCGAGTCAAAAGTCAGGATTCAATGGACACTGCCAATTGGATAAATAAATACAAAGCCAATTTAAAAATGATTTTTTTAAGTATAAACACTTATTACATTACAGGCATTCATACTACTTTTAGTATTTGAAAATGAAAAATTTATCTTATTGCCAATAAATATGTATTAATTTATACTTAAATTCAAACTTTTAATATATTTTTATATTTTTTTAGATTTTTTTAGATTTGATATACAATTATTTATATTTAGTAAACATTTGTATATTTTCTGTATATATTTATGTGAGTAAAACTACGGAAAAATTTTTTAGTATGAAAAAGATTAGTATGAAAGAGATATTGAGTTTGATTGAACACAAGCAGGTGGAGTTCAGTCAGCATTCCCTATATAAATTCCTCAGAAACGAGGCTATTGCTCCTCAAAAAAGACTAGCTTTTGCACCTTGCTTTGCCTTTTTCGTCATGGGTTTTGGAGAACTGAATACTTGTGTTTTTCGAGACATCCTAACAGATGATCCAATTCAAGATTTAATTAATCAGTATACTTATGAAGATAACAAACATTGGATTTGTTTTTTAGAGGATTTAGAAAAACTCGGAATAGACTACTCACTTCAATTTAGTAAGACTCTCAGATACCTTTGGAGTAAAAAAACTAATTTCTCTCGCTGGACTACTTATAGACTGTATCGACTTGCCTATCAAGCGCATCCTATTCAAAAATTGGTTATGATCAAAGCAATTGAAGCGATCGCCAATATTTTTCTCAGTGCAACGGCAAAAGCAGTAATTGATTTACGGGAAATTTCTCAACAGACATACTATCACTTTGATCGGTATTACTTCTTGGTAGATTATAATTATCAGATGCACTCGCAAGAGCAAGAAAAATTCATTAGACATCTCCAAATTCCAGTCAAATTGCATAAAAATCTTGATAAAGTTGTTAAAGAGGTCTTTGAGATTTTCACAGAATTCTCCAGTGCTATTTTGGAGTATACCAAAACTCATTGTATTGATGAACCTTTGAAAGATATGGCAATACTTGATGAGCTAAGAAACTTGAAGCAAAAATTCCCAATTAATAGATAATAGATATCTCCAACATAAAAATTAAGGGCTTCAAGGATTAAAGTTCTATTTTTGTTTTTCCTCTTGTTCCCTTGCTTTAAAGACTTTTTATACCAATTTCATCAACTTAGGCTACACTACTTATCTTACTGAAACTTGAAATAATTTCCGGAGATTACTGTAGGTCAAAATTTTGAGCCTATAATATCAAATCCGGTTGAATACTTATTATATGGTTGGGGGAGATGGGGATATGGGGAGATGGGGAGGTGGTTCTATTCAATATTGAAGTAATTTATAGAATTATCAACATATATTATATAACCAGATTCTATATAAAATCTTAATGCATGAATGGATTAATGCATGACTTTTAACTTCCATGAAACGGTATTATTATTTATCATAATATTTTAAAAATAACCACAAGAGCTTCTCATAACCAAGAAGCTCTGTCGCGATCTAATTTTGAAGAGGTGGGAAATTATCAGGATTTTAATTTAGCAATTGATTTGATTTAAGCCTTATTGGCTGATTTCTTTTTGGATAAAATACCTGCACCAGCAAATAAACTTAAAGCAAGTATAGAAGAAGGTTCAGGTACTCTCTCAGATGAAACTTCATCATCGAATTCTTCATATTCGTATGTCACTGTAACACTTGCTCCAGACTGTGTAGAAATAATAGAAGCAATGTTAGCTGCACCTGTTACTTCTGAAGAAGTTAAAGTAGAGAATAAAAACTCTACATTATCATCACCAGTGAAGAAATCTAATACAGCTTGGTCATTATAAAAGTTCTCTCCACTTAATGAAGCTATTAGTCCCTCAAAGGTGCTACCAGAAGTACCTGCAAAATCTATATCACCATCAAAAGCAGTTGCATCAAATGAATCTGATGCAGTCACTTCTTCTTCAAAAGTCGGGTTATTGAGACTATCAGTAGACTCAAGTAACTGCAAAATACCTTCAAGACTAAAAGTTATAGTTTGAGCTTGTGCATCCAGACTCTCTATTTGGGAATCGCCAACGATTTGTCCATCAAAGCCAACTGTGACACTTTGAAGTGTACCAAGACTACCATCGAATTTTTCAAGTGATAAGAGGGCATCCGTAATATCTGTTGGTGCTAGATCAACAGTGTCCGTATAAGTTTTAGTCAGAGCATTAGCAATACCAGCATTAGCCATTACACCAGTAAATGCAACTGTAGCAGTTAAACCAGCAAGGAATTTAGAGTTAATCATGTTATTGATTATGTTTTGGATTTGTGTTTGTTTTATTAGTTACTTTATAACAATTCCCTTTAAAGAAAGCAAGTATTTCTACTTGATATTTACAAAAACTTCATAAAAACTAAGTATTTTGACTTAATTTTTGCCAAAAGTCCAAAATGCAAACGTCAAAAATTATCTCTGATATCAAATCCGCTCGGGTTCGGTGTAAAAAAATGTTCCATCTTCAGCTATTGCCAAGTCTTTCTAGCTCTCCCCATCTCCCCACCCTCTATATCTAATTACACTAATGCTACCGGATTTTATCTAACTGAGGCGCGATAATTTAGAAATGTCTTAACTTTTACTTCGATTGCTATATTTTTGGATAAGTATTTCAAGGATTAAACTTCTCTATAAAATATTGATTTTTCGTAAATGATAGTAGTTGCTATAATACTCTTAGAATCCTAGTAATTCTATCGTTGAGGAGTCAGGAGTCAGGAGTCAGGAAAAAAAATACTTGAACCATTGAATTATATGATGTCTTGAATAGTATCTCTGTGTTAAGAGGAAGTAATTTTGCGATTATTGCATAACGGGATTTGATATTAGACCTGAATATAATAGAATTAACTAAACCGATTTTTTTGGTGAGGTTTCTGAAACCCCGCCTCTCTAAACAGCGGGGTAGTTCATCCTTCTTCAAACAGATACCATTGCAGCTTCTAACTTTACTATTAATTTTAAACCAAACTCTTCTTCAAACGCCTCCTTCTTATATTCCAAACTCCACAACTCCAAAGCACAATCATCTTTAGGGTCAGTAGGTCGTAACCAGATATGAAATTCCCGTTGATTTTTGTTTAACCAACATTTCACATTAGCGATCGCTCCTTTTTGTCGCCTATCTAAAGCTATCGCTAACCGCAACAATGCACTCAATTCAGATACCACTTGTTGATATTTTTTGGGTAAATTTTGATAATGCTCGTGTTTTTTCTTAGGTAAACTCTTGCGGTGATAACGAGCTAAATTAGCAATAACTTCAATTTCAATCTGACTATACCCCAATAACTCCCCATTTCTAATCAAATAATAAGAATGTTTATGGTGATCTGAATGACTGACATATATACCAGAGTTATGCAAAATTCCGGCTGACCATAATAATTCTCGTTCATCATATCCCCACTCATGCAGCAGTCCCTGAGTTTGGTCAAATAAATACAACGCCCAAGAAGCAACCCGTTCGCTATATTCCATATTGACCTGATATTTTTGGGCAATTTTTAGGGTGTTACGTTGGCGAATTGAACTTTGGAAACGGAGGCGGTTGTCTATCAAACCATGATTCAACATCCAGTCAACTATTACCCCCTCCCGCAAACTTCTTTCACAGACAGTTATCGACTCCATCTCCAATAAACTCATTGCTTCCTGTAACACCACAGCACCCGCCAAAATAATTTCTGCTCGCTTTTCAGACATTCCAGGAAGCTCTAGTCTTTCAGAAATAGATAGCTTCCTCAACTTATTCACCAACTCTTCCAACTCGGCAAAACTAAACTGATAACCCCCCAGGGGAGTTGGTACATTCCCCAATTTTTCATAAGCATGAATACTTGCTAAAGCTTCAATAGTACCAGCAGTTCCCACTAACCGAGGTTTTTCACCTTTGTTGATGTTAGCTAATAATTCTTCTGTCGGACGTTCCAATAAACCTCTAGTGTATGCTTGCAAATATGCAAACTGACTCTTACTAATGGGGTCAGTGGTAACAAATTCTTTCGTCAGACGTACTGCACCTACTTTTGTACTACTTAGAGTTCTCGGTGTATCCCTATCACCTAATATCAACTCTGTCGAACCTCCACCAATATCAATAATAATATGGGGTTGGTTGTTAAATTCCATTGCTGAAAGCACCCCTAGATAAATTCGTCGTGCTTCTTCTTGACCGGAGATTAAGTTAACATATAGGTTTAACTCATCAGCTATTCTGTTGAGAAATTCTTTGCCGTTGGGTGCTTCCCGTACAGCACTGGTAGCAACTGTGATAGTTTGTTCCGCATTAGCACTTTTGGCAATTTTTTGGAAACGCTCTAAAGTAGCGATCGCTCTATCCATTACTTCTGGTTTTAAATTACCCTTCGTTCCGCAGTCTCCCAGTCTGACTGTTTCTTTGTCTCGGTCAATAATGGTAAAAGCGGGTAACCTGGGGTCAATTTTTACTACCACCAAATGTAACGAGTTGGTACCCATATCTATTGCTGCCAAGATACGGTCTTTGTTTCCTAGTGGAGTAGGAATTCTAACTAGAGGAACAGATGTAACCATATAAATGTGTCCTAATTTACAAGTTTGTTAAATTTTAGATTAAATAATGTCATCTGTTTTATTATGACAAAAAATGACTAAAATGGACTTTTACTATTGACAAATTAGGCTGCTTAAGGTATGGGCTAAGAGAAAAAACTGGTAAAACAGGCATCTTGCCTGTAACAAAAAAAAACTTGTAGCACAGGTTTCTTAGTTGTAACAGGCGTATCTGACTCAGACAAAATCATCTATCAGGACTTACGCATAACCACTTTATAGTGCCTTTCAGATTGATTAACCTCGCGTCATAACCAAAACTCTGTAGGTGTAGCAGCCAGCAATAAGAAAGCCCCGGACCAGCAATAACGAACTTTTTGAGCCAGGATTAACTGCAACTAGATTTATACTTGAGCCAGAATTAACTGCAACTGAGCCAGGATTATTTCCAACCAGACAGCAATAATTTTTTTGAGCCAGAATTAATTGCAACTAGACGTGTAAAGAAAACGTTCGTTTTTTTTACTCTTTTCTCTGAGCAATGACAGAAACGAAAATAGGACTTTAGAAAAGTAAAAAAACTCAGTCAAGTTATCTAAGGCAAGATATAATAATGAGTAATGAGTTTTTTGCCTCACAACTGAGGCCCACCCATGTTAATTGGTTATGCCCGAGTGTCCACAGATGACCAAAACTTAAGTCTGCAAAGAGATGCCTTGCGGACTGCGGGATGCCATCGGATTTATGAAGATCGTATTAGTGGGGCATCAGCAACCAGACCTGGTTTACAAAAAGCTCTTGAAGTAGCTCGAACCGGAGATGTATTAGTTGTGTGGCGTTTAGACCGACTGGGGCGATCACTCAAAAATTTGATAGAGATAGTGGAAACCCTTTCAAAAAGAGGTATAGAGCTACAAAGCCTCACAGAAGTAATTGCTACAAACTCTAGTAGTGGTAAACTTATCTTCCACTTATTCGCAGCTTTAGCCGAATTTGAGCGTAACCTGATTCGAGAGCGAACTCAAGTAGGCTTAAAAGCAGCTCGTGCCAGGGGACGGAAAGGTGGTCGTCCCAAAACCCTCAAACCAGCCCAGCGCCAGTTAGTAGTTAAACTTTACGATGAAAGCCAATACACCATTGATGAAATCTGTCAGATGATGGGCATCTCTAAGCCAACGCTTTACCACTACATTGCGGAGGCTAGAGGAACGACGTGAGCCGCAAACAAATTCCTTCTGAAGCACTCGTTCAACTACGCTCTAGACTGGAACTCTTACCAGAGCGTTCGCGGGAGCGTCGCGAACTAATTGAAGAAGCTTCTGCTAACTATGGTGTGTCAGTAGATACTCTATATCGTAGTTTACGAAGACAACAAAAGCCCAAAGCTATTCAGCGTTCCGACAAAGGAAAACCTCGTAAATTAACCCGCTCAGAAATGGAGAACTACTGCGAAGTCGTAGCAGCCATGAAAATCCGCACCAACAACTCCAAAGGGCGACACCTTTCCACAGCACGAGCCATTGAACTACTAGAAGAATATGGCATAGAAACTCCAGACGGTTTCATTCAACCACCAAAAGAACTGCTGAAAAAAAGCACGGTCAACTATTATCTCAAAGCTTGGGGATATGACCACACTTCACTCACCCGACAGCCACCAGCAGTGCGCTTTCAAGAAGAAGATAGTGCAATGAATGCTGGCACTTTGACTTGAGCCATTCCGACTTAAAATTTCTCTTGCAACCCCCTTGGGTGCAGTCTGGGCGAGAAAAACCACAATTAATGCTCTATAGTGTTGTCGATGACCGCAGTGGTGCTTGTTATCAAGAATATCGCTGTGCTTATGGCGAAGACGCGGAAACTGCTTTACGGTTCTTGTTTAACGCCATGAATGCTAAAACCATTGAAGGTTTTTCGTTTCAAGGCATCCCACAAATGCTCTACACCGATAATGGTCCGATCGCCAAGAGTCGAGTATTTCAGAATGTGATGGACTGTCTGGGAGTAAAAGTAGTAACTCACCTACCGAACGGTAAAGATGGCAGGCGAGTTACAGCACGAGCTAAAGGGAAAGTCGAGCGCCCTTTTCGCACCATTAAGGAAGCTCACGAAACCCTCTACCACTTCCACCAACCGGAAACTGAAGTTGAAGCCAACCGTTGGTTACATCAGTATTTGCTCAACTACAACAGTCAGCCTCACCGTCAGGAAAACCATTCTCGCATTGAAGACTGGCGTCTACATCTCCCCAAGACAGGATTACTGCAAATGTGTAGCTGGGAACGCTTTTGTACCTTTGCCAGGGAACCTGAGCAGAGAAAAGTTGATGGTTGTGCGCGAATCTCTGTTGAAGGAGTGGCTTACGAAGTTGACCCAGATTTAGCAGGAGAAAAGGTGATTCTCTGGTGGGGGTTATTCGACAACGAGTTGTATGTGGAAAAGGAGGAAAAAAGATATGGCCCCTATTTACCAGTAGATGGCCCTATTCCCCTACATCGCTATCGCCAATTCAAGAAAAGTCAAACTCAACAACGAGCTGATAGAATTGAAGCTCTCTCAAAAAAATTGGTTCTGCCGACTGCTGCCTGGCAAGGAGACGGGGAATTCCAGTTCTTTGCTCAAACTCAAACAGCACCAGGATTAACTGTAGTTCCTTTTATTGACCCCGACCCCTTCCAAGAATTTACCTATCCCACAGTATTGGCAGCCAAGGGTGCTATTGCTGACTACCTAGCTTTGCCCTTAGCTCGTTTATCTGAAGGAGAGCGGGCTTTTATCGACGACTTGTTAAAAGAAACTTTAGAAAAACAAGTGATTTTGGAAAGGGTGCAGCACTACTTTCAGAGTGGGAGGCGGAACAAAGATGTTGACTGAAGTGCAGCAATTTTTCGGCTTAGTCAAGGAATTTCGGCGGGCGGGTTACTATGAAACAGAACACCTGCGCCGTTTATTCACAGAGATTTCTGCTGCAATTCGTATGGGAAAATTAATTGCCATCACAGGGGTTGTAGGCTGTGGTAAGACTGTTACTATGAGACGTTTACAGGCAGCTTTGAAGCTTGAAGGGAAAATCTGGGTATCTCAATCTTTATCAGTGGATAAAAACCGAACCACATTACCGAGTTTGATTGCAGCCTTATTCTATGATTTATCTTCAGATAAACAGGTAAAGATTCCTAGTTCTGGAGAAAAGCGGGAGCGCGAACTGCGAGAACTGTTTCGCAAGGGAAAGAAGCCAGTTGCACTCTTTATTGATGAAGCCCATGACTTACACTATAGTACCTTAACCGGACTCAAGCGTTTGATAGAGGTGGTAGAAGATGGAGGAGGTACTCTCTCAATTGTGTTAGGCGGTCATCCTAAACTTAAGAATGACTTGCGTCGTCCAACAATGGAGGAAATCGGCTATCGCACTGCCGTCTTTTCCTTGGATAGTATTGGTGGTTGCCAGGGGGAATACATCCAATGGCTTTTGGGAGAATGTGTGGCAGAATATACACCCCTTTCTGAATTAATTGTTCCTGAAGCTGTTGATGAACTAGCAAAAAAATTGAGAACGCCTTTACAAATTCAACAGCACTTATCTTTAGCTTTTGACCAAGCTTACCGTCTGGGTGAAAAGCCTGTAACTGTAGCGGTGATTGAATCAATTCTTTCTAAACAGATTGATGAGTTAGAACCAACTTTAACTCGTCATGGCTATAACGTCAAAAGTCTGTCTGAACAGTTTAATGCTAAACCAGGGGAGATTCGTTCTTTGTTTCGTGGTCAACTTGAACCTAGTCGCGCCCGTGAGTTGCAGGAACAGATGTTGGCTGCTGGACTACCTTTGTAGGGACTATTTTCTCCAAACTCCATCAACAGTTTTTGAGGCTCTGTCAGCTTTACGGCTTAAAGAATGCCGTATCATAGCGTTCTAGTTGCATTTAATTCTGGCCGAAAAAAGTTATTGCTGGCTAGTTGCAAATAATCCTGGCTCAGTTGCAGTTAATTCTGGCTCAAGTATAAATCTAGTTGCAGTTAATCCTGGCTCAAAAAGTTCCTTATTGCTGGTCCGGGGCTTTCTTATTGCTGGCTGCTACACTTAGGGGTTCTATAGGCGACAAATCTGGAGAGTAAGCTGGTAAGAATATTAATTTGGCTCCTGCTGAGTTAATTAATTCTTCGTTTTCTTTACACGTCTAGTTGCATTTAATTCTGGCTCAAAAAATTTATTGCTGTCTGGTTGCATTTAATTCTGGCTCAGTTGCAGTTAATTCTGGCTCAAATAATAATCTAGTTGCAATTAATCCTGGCTGAAAATGATCCTTATTGCTGGTCCGGGGCTTTCTTATTGCTGGCTGCTACAAATAATAAAATCTTTGTAGCAGAGTAGCTGTACTACACGCTTTATGCGTAACTCCTGTAAACTTTAAAAAAGTTGACCAAACAATAAGGTCTCAAGCCTCCGGGTTGAGCCAGAGGTTCTAATAACTGATAATTAATAACTGATAACTAAAATGACCCAATCTGCTCCAACTCAATCAGAATCAACCTTGATGACAGTCATCAGACTTCTGAGATGGAATAAACCTGCCGGACGTTTTATTTTAATGATTCCTGCCCTATGGGCCGTATTTTTAGCTACCCACGCCATGCCACCCATACCATTAGTAGGAGTAATAGTAGTAGGGACATTTGCTACCAGTGCCGCAGGTTGTGTAATTAATGATTTGTGGGACCGGGATATTGACCCAGAAGTAGAGAGAACTCGCGATCGCCCCCTTGCTTCCCGCGCTCTGAGCATTCAAACAGGTATTGTTATTGCGATTATTGCCTTTGCTTGTGCTGGAGTTATCGCCCTATATCTCAACCCCCTAAGTTTTTGGTTATCTGTAGCAGCAGTTCCAGTAATTATTTGCTATCCCTTGGCAAAACGGTTTTTTCCAGTACCCCAGTTAGTGTTATCTATTGCTTGGGGTTTTGCCGTGTTAATTAGTTGGAGTGCTGCTGTCGCTGAGTTAGATACTGCAACTTGGATATTGTGGGGTGCAACTATTGTTTGGACATTGGGTTTTGATACAGTTTATGCCATGAGCGATCGCGAGGACGATCGACTTTTAGGTGTTAATTCTAGCGCTCTATTTTTTGGTGAATATGCTACTAATGCTGTGGGTATATTTTTCTTTTTAACTGCTGTTTTCTTAGGGTTATTAGGAATAGAAATGGAGCTACATATTGGCTTTTGGATAACCCTTGGAATTGCTACAGTTTTTTGGTTTACTCAATATGGAAAATTACGGCAAGAAGATATTTTGAAACCTTACGCTCAGATATTCAGACAAAATGTTTGGATTGGTTTTATCTTATTAGCTGGCATGATTATAGGTTTCATTTTTTGAACAAAAATATAGTTTTTATAAGTACGCATAAACCTGGTTTATTAATAAAAATTCTGTGAAAAACAATAGTCATAGCAATAAACCCGGTTTCTTGTTTGGTTGCGTAAGTGCGAAGCAGAAACCTGGTCGATATACAAAATTAACTGTTTATTTGAGATGCTAGCTCGCCATATCAAATCCAGATAATTACTATACCTAAGTCATTGCGACTGGAACGAAGTGGAAGGAAGCAATCTCAGGGGTTTAAGAAATTGCTTCCTATCGTCGCAATGACGACTGTTCAATCGGATTCTATATCACAAATTATTTAATTTTCCTAACCTGAAAAACTATAGCAACCCTAAATTGATTGTGACAATTTTTATAATAATTAATTTGAGCTGAAAACCTTGAAAATTATGACTTCTGACTCCTGACACCTAAGTGCCACTAAAGTATTACAACTTAAATAGGATTGCTATATGATGCTTTTTCAGATGCCATTTGAAAATACTATAAAAAACTTTTTTAACAAGAAACCTACAAAAAAAACAACAGTTTCATACCCCCCTACAATAATCAACATTCCTATAAAAGTGACAATAAATGAGTTAATATATCCTACATCCTTTTTAGTTTCAAGTAAGTTTTCTTAGTATTCATTCAGCTTGATAATAAATTCATCTTTATTTAAAGAATTTCCAGATTGAACAAATTATTCACGTCTTAACAAATCTTCTTGATATTTTTCAAAATTTTGAATATATTTATTTTTTTCTAAATTAAGTGCTTTATTATATTGATTTATATTATATTGCCTATTAAGACAGGGACGTAATTATTACCAGTAAAAAAAAATACTGTAATTCTAGATAAAAAATATATTTTATTTTCTTGTTCTTTATTCATGATAATTAGAACATTTAACTTACATTATAAAAGCAAATAATTGCTCCTATAACTCCTCCTACATATGTTACTGAAGATATCAATAAAGTGCCCAGCTTATCCTCATTATTTTTAATAAATATATAGATAATATAACCAATAAAAATAAGAGTTAAAATGATCAATAAACTAAAGTAATATTTCCTTTTTATAATCTTCTATTATCGTTACCGTACCTTTTAAAAAGTTGAGAAATCTTCCAAACAAGTTAAGGGAAACTAACCACATCAAAAATTGTACTAATGGCTTTGTTACCTTATCCATGAGAAGTTAAAACATCTTAATTAAGTTACCTTCCCATATTATCATAATAAAAATATTTTAAACCTGAAAAATGTGTTGATTCTTGATAGGTTTGCAACATCATAGTGTGAATTCTGCCAGTAAATCTGTAAAATATGCGAATGATTTAACTGGTATTTTGCCTGGTAATAGTCTTATTTCTCTTTTGTTCATACCCAATTTCGTCAAAGTTATACCTATGGGCAAGGTTAATTTTAAAGAAAATATAAGTTTAATGACAAAATATTAAAATTCCCCACGAACTCTTAAAAACTTGTTATTTTAAGAAAACATTTAAAAAACTGTTAAAAACAAACTATGAAAGTATCAAATTCTTCAGTACATCTAGGTCAATCAATATCCCTAGGAATTGTTTTATTACTAATGAGTCTTGGGATTATGCTTTTGACAGCTATAATGATAGCAAATGGTAGTTAAACAAAATAATAGACCTCTTGGGTGAGAGGTCTAGTTAGTCTAATTTGTAAGATAGTTTTAGTTTTGATGAATAGGGTGGGATAGTGGCATTCCCACCCTATAAACGTACCAAAAGATTTTTACCATGAGTATCAGTACCACAGGTATTAAGTAAACCATAGGTAGCACTAAGTTTTTTAACTTGTTCTGTTTGTTTTGGACTAGGAGACCAAGGTTTAGTATGAGTGTAACCATAGTAAGTCTCGACGCCATCAATACCCAACTTCGCTGCTGCCTTGATTAAATCAGTAACAGAACGCTTATAACGACAAGGATGAGCGAGTACCGCCAAACCACCCGCTTCTTGAATAGCAGTAATCACATTAGCAGCTTGATATTCTTGACCTTTAGTCGCTTTTCCTGTCAAATAAGGTTGTAAACTCGGATGTTCTAGATCAAAGCCATATCCGAGAATATGTACCTCAACATTCAGTAAGTTGGCATTAATTTCTACCCCACTCCAGAGAGTAGGTGCTAAATGCTCTCGATCTGGATTAATAGATTTCCAGTTTTCTAACCAACTTTGAGCTATTTGATAACCACCAATACTATGATGGTCAGTAATGGCCAAACCTTTGAGACTGATCGCAATTGCTTGCTCTATTAAACTCTCAGGTCTTAACTGTCCATCGGAGTATATTGTATGCATATGAAAGTTATAAGAATTTGGACAGCTATAGGCATCAATAGTTTCAAAGATTTGCTTAATTTTAGAGTAATTATTAACCACTCTTTTCTGAGTAAAATCAGGAGCCAAAGTTATGTTGATAGACATATATCTTCATAAATTGTTACTTTATCCAACTATATCTAAAATTTGGCTGATAAGCTGCAAGTTTGTCCCAGTTAACTAATATGAAAGTTCTCAGTGCAGTTGTTGAGGAAATATGCACAGAATTAGGCAACAGCTCCAGAAAGTAACAGGAATAATAGTTTCAGAGTTTTTATCATTTTTGGGACTTTTGATAACTCATATTCCACGAGTCACTTTATCATCTAATTAGGGCTTGCTGATTAAATATCAAAGCACTGACAGATATTGCTTTGAGCCTTTTTTGGTCGAAAAAAGTGCGCCTGTTTCGGTCCAAAAAGCTCATGCATGCTAGTATTTTGGGATGATTATGGCAGAAAAATCTTGGGACAATTTTTACGACTACCTCCTCTATAATCTCCATTTCTCCAGTCTCGTGTCTCCAGTCTCGTGTCTCCTACCCCTACCAAAAGACTTTCCATAAGCAAACCCTAATTAAGTAGACAAAAATCGTTAAATCGCCTCGTATTTATACTCTATAAATTATCTTTATTCACCTTCCTCATAGTCAAACCAGAAGGTTTAATTAAGTATAAATACTTAATTAGTTTCTCTGATTAGCTATTTCCTACGGGACTCTATGTGAATGCCATTCGCTCTTATACGCCAACAAATTTACCGATCCCCTACCTCACTGATTATCTTTTCTACTATATTTTTAAATTCAGAATCTTTATTATAAATTATTGAATAATTCTATATATTCAAACTTTTTAATGAATTAGTCTAACAGTATTAATTTTATTATAAAAATTTTCTACCAGAAAAATTAAATATATTGATAATTATTGTAGCAATTTATTTGTATTTTTAATTACATAAAAATTATAAATGGACTAAATTAAAATAGAGTGGGCATTGCCCACCCTAGAAAGAAGTAGGATTACCCATATAGCAAACTTTCATTGGATAAGTAAAAATAATTTGTTTCATTTTTAATACCATACTAACTTTGGTCACTATTGCGAAAGACCCAAGCCATATCCAACAATTTTGCCCAACGCTTCTGTAACTGTTTAGGGGTACATTTGATTCCAGCAGCGATCGCTTTTTCATCTTCACCACCTCGCTTAAGTTGTAAAATTTGCTGTTGCTCAGGAGAAAGTGTGACTAAGAAAGCTTCCCATTGCTCAGAAGTCATACCTAGTTTTTGATCGATATCGGCACCTAACCATTGATGCACTAGCTTCCAATTTTGAGAGCGAGCAAACTTTTCTACATGATACTTAAAACGCTGCTGTAAATAATCCCGTTGGCGAGCTGTTAAACCTAACTCTTTATCAATATCAGATGCTTGATAATCTTGTAGTTTTAACCGTAGATAATCAATACATTGGTCTTGACCAGCTGCTTCCAAATAGTTAATCAACTCAGAAATTACGCGATCACGTAATACAGCTTCAGCAGGGTCAACAGCTTCAGAAACCATTTGCTCCCGAACTTGTTGTACAGCAGAAGAACGACTAAAAGCTTCGGCATCTTCACCTTTAGGAGACTCAACCGCCATTTCAATATCAATAGCAGTTTCAGGAGGTTGACCTTTAGCAAAACCCTGAGCGCGTAGCACAATTAATCTTTGACGATTTCGACCGGGCAAACCAATTTGACGTTTAGCATACTGTTCAGTGAATGCCATATATTCTGCCAATTCTAACTTCATTTTAGGAGTATAGTCTTGATCTAAACCATGTTCCCGTCGGAAAGCTCGTAGAGACTCAATATAAAACCCTTGCAGAAAATCCTCAATCAAGTTATAGCGACCTTGGAAATTTAACTGAGTTCCAAAAGAAGCAATATGACGATAAATCATAGAAGCTAGCAGAGAGTGTAATTCTACCCGACCTTGCTTAGAACCGAGTTTGTAGTATTGCAAACACTTTTGCCAGCGATGACGTGCCAAACTAAGTTGCCAAGAACGAACTTCACCAGAATTTTGAATACGATTACTCTTTAAGCAAATCCTTTCTACTTCTTGAGCTATTCGCATAGCTACAGTTTGAGCTTTTGCCGGCTTAGTTTTTGCCGCAGTTTGCAATTCTTGTAAAACCACAGCAGCTAAAGCTTCAGTATTCATTTCTAGTACAGTATTCGCTGTAGTTTGATTTTCAACTTGGCTGTTATTAACTTCTGGAGCGGTAGTGGAGTTGTTGGTTAGGGAGTTGGGGGAGTGAGCAGTCTTAACAGTCATTTTATTTTACCTCTGGATAATGCACGCTAGGTGTAGGAAACAACAATCTAGAGTCTTTGGTTTTGGTTGAAATCTTTGTGATTTGTTCCTTGCCTCTACACTTATAACTATAGAAAAGTTGGCTAACCTAATAGCAAAGGAGAGTTACACTTTTCCAATGTGGTTTTATTGCCAATAGCCAATTCTGGAACTTAGTACCAAAGATATATTTTCCGGATTCTTACCAAAAAGGGGCGAAAGCTTAATATACATTGAAAATCAAGAGTTTCGGAACCAAACCATCTCAGGAACGAGGAACTGTGACAATCATTAAATTGAGAATGCCACCTGTGTAACAGATACACAAGTGGCACATATAGAGGAGGGTGGGAAGTTTGGGAAGGGTAGGGAGTTTGGGGAGGGAAAGTCTAGGAAGTGTGGGAAGAGTGGGAAGTATGGGGAGTGTCAGAAGTATGGGGTCTCAAAGATAGGTAACGCGCAGAAATCATCAAATTTTTTCCCCTGCTCCCTACTCCCTACTCCCTATCAAAGCTGTTAGAGTTTCAACTCCAAGACCTTGCCGAATCAGATTGGGCTGCTGGCCAGTTAAGTCAAGGATAGTGGATACTTGATATCCTGGGTCAGAACCATCATCCACAATTATATCCACTAGATTTTCTAGACAATCAAACAATTCTGCTTTACCAGTGACTGCTTCTATCTTTATCGGGGCCATTCCTTCAGCATCACTGGTAATATGAGCTGATGTGGAAATTATGGGATTGCCCAAAGTTTCTAATAAAGACAAGCATACTTGATTGTCTGGAACCCGAATACCTGTTGTTTTACGTTTTGGACTCATCACCAGTCGTGGCACTAACTTTGTAGCAGGTAGCACAAATGTGTATGGGCCAGGAATTAAACGTTTGATAATCCGGTAGCCTGAGTCACTTACAATAGCGTAACTGGCAATGTTAGACAGGGAGGAACAGAGGAATGTCAGAGGCTTATCATTAGATAATTGCTTAATTTGCCTAACTTTCTCCACAGCAGATTTAACAGAGAGGTCACAACCTATTGCATAAACAGTATCCGTGGGATAAAGCATCACTGCCCCATCTTTAAGATCCTTGATAATCTGTTCTACACGTCTTTGTTGGGGGGTATCAGGATGAAGTTCGTAAAAAGTTGCCATTTTTTTTTAGTCAAAAGTCATATCAGTTATCAGTACCGACCGCTGAAGCCTTATGCTGGAGATACTGAATCGAATATTTTTTTCATGTCCTTAAAAGGTGCAGAAGACCTTATTTTTTGGTCAAAAGTTAAAAGTTAAAAGTTAAACCGAAACTTTTATTTTTGGGTAGTCCTAAAATATTAAGCATAAAGGATATCCGCACTATTCGGAGATTCTGATATTTTCTATTGACTGTTCTCTATTTCCTGTTCCCTGTTCCCTATTCCCTACTTGCCTAGTTTATGAACAAAATAGCTTACCTTGAATGTCCCACTGGTATTGCAGGCGATATGTGTCTGGGTGCTTTAGTCCATGTTGGTGTCCCTCTGGACTATCTAATCGAAAAACTAAATCTTTTGGGTATTTCCCAGGAATATCAGTTAAGCACAGAAAAAGTCCATCGTAATGGTCTAGTAGCTACGAAATTTCATGTTAAGCTAACTCATGCAAATTCTGAAGATGGGGAACCCTTAACTTTTGACAAGCACCATCACCATAATCACGATGCAGAAAATAACCCCAGCAGACAAAAACACCATCATGCTCATAACCGCCATTTGCCAGAAATAGAGGCATTAATCAAAAAAGCGGGATTGCCCCAACGTGCTGAAGCTTGGAGTTTGGGAGTGTTTCACAAGTTGGCAGAAGCAGAAGGTGCTGTACATGGTCTTGCCCCAGAGCAAGTACATTTTCACGAAGTTGGGGCAACTGATGCCATTATTGATATTGTAGGGACTTGTTTGGGGTTAGATTGGTTGAATATTGACGAATTGTATTGTTCGCCTTTGCCTACTGGTGGGGGTATTGTGAGGACTGCTCATGGTCTATTACCTGTACCTGTACCAGCAGTGCTAAAACTTTGGGAGTTGCATAATGTTCCGATTTATAGTAATAGTCTTAAAAAAGAATTGTGTACTCCTACAGGTAGCGCGATCGCTTGTACTATTGCTACTGGTTTTTGTTCGCCACCGTCAATGTCTTTGCAATGTGTTGGTTTGGGGGCAGGTTCCCAGGATTTAGCTATCCCTAATATTCTGCGTTTGTGGATCGGAGAAGGGAAAGTTCAGACTCAATATTCTCAAGTTAAAAAGTCTGATGCTACTACTGCCCAACATTCGCACCTAGAAACTGTCTCAGTCTTAGAAACTCAAATAGATGATTGTACTCCTCAAGCGATCGCCTATACTTTTGATGTTCTGTTTGCTGCGGGTGCTTTGGATGTTTTTACTCAACCTGTGACAATGAAAAAATCCCGCTTGGGAGTATTACTGACTGTTATTTGTACACCAGAAAAGTTGTCTGCTTGTGAAGAAGTAATATTTCGGGAAACTACGACTTTGGGTATTCGTCAGTCTATTCAACAACGAGCTATTTTGGAGCGAGAAATTCATCAGTTGGAAACAGAGTATGGAGCAGTAAGGTTAAAGGTGGCAAAGATGGGGGATAAAATTGTTAATGTGCAACCTGAATATGAAGATTGTGCTACATTAGCTAGACAGGAAAATATGCCTTTGATGGAAGTGCAGAAAATGGTATTGCAGAGTTGGTACAAAGTCATAAATCTGATACCGTTTCACGGAAGTCATGCATCGAGTGTGTCATTCTGAGGTCTGCTCAGAATGTAAGACACACTCAAGACACTCAAAAGTCAAAAGTTCAAAGTAAGATTTTATCGGCTTAAAACTTTGACCAAAAAATCAGGTCAATAGCTTCCCCTTTCAAGGGAATGAAAAAAAATCAACTTCAGTTATCAGTACCTCTGACTGAAGTCAGAGGTACTGATAACTGATAACTGAAATGACGCACTCAGTAATTTCCAGTTTTTGATGATACAGTTATGAGGAGAGCTTGGAGTAGTCATTTATAGTTACCTCATAGTAGAAGTTTATTTTCGCCTCAAACTATTATAGCAAAAGTTTTTTATAAATCAGCGACGAGAAAATTAGAGCCAAAATTAGGAGCAAAGCTGCTGAAATTCTTTACAAAAAAATAGTAAGTGCTTTAAGATCGAGTATTACAATGAAATAATCATAAATGAAACTCCAGGATAGACATCTTGAAAGAACTGTTAATTACGGCAACTGATACAGACGCTGGCAAAACAATATTGACGATCGCTCTTGCTTCCTATTGGCAAACTTACTACAAAGACCTTCGCTTGGGTTTATTTAAACCTATTCAAACTGGTATCGGCGATCGCGAACTCTACACCAAATTATTTTGCCTTGACCAATCCCTTGACGAAATTAATCCTTTATGGTATAAAACACCCGTTGCTCCTCCGGTAGCTTCAGAACGGGAAGGTCGTCTGGTAGAATTAGATCGGGTATGGTCAACCTTTACAACCTTGCGACAACAAAAAGATTTTGTATTAGTCGAAGGTTTAGGAGGACTCGGTTCCCCTGTAACTCATGAACTCACAGTAGCAGACATAGCTAGGGATTGGCATTTACCTACAGTTTTGGTTGTACCAGTAAAATTAGGCGCGATCGCTCAAACTGTAGCAAATGTCGCCCTAGCTCGTCAAATGAAGGTTAATCTTTTAGGAATTATTCTTAATTGTGTGAAACCTTGCTCAGAACAAGAAATAGCTGACTGGACTCCAGTTGAGCTAATTGAATCCTTAACCCAAGTACAAGTTTGTGGAATTCTACCACATTTAGCAGATATTACTGACTTAGGTAAATTAGCCAAAGCAGCTTCTAACCTAGATTTAGAAAAATTTCTGTCCTTGCCAACCAAAGTATAGCTGAAGTCAGAAGTCAGAAATCAGAAGTCAGAATTTAGATTCTGACTGTGACTACATTTGAGAGGCGCGAAAATGTCCTAAGCGCCCTGACGACTGCTATAAAAAGTTAATCTCTCATTATCAAAAATATGGTTTCAACTATTTCGACCTCAAATTCTGCTATCGAATCTCAACTGCGCCGAGACATTAGCAAACTGCAACCTTTATTAGTTGAGTGGCGACGACATCTGCATCAAAGACCCGAATTAGGTTTCAAAGAACACCTAACAGGACAATTTATTTCCGAAAAATTACAAAAGTGGGGCATCGAACATCAAACAGGAATTGCTAAAACAGGTATAGTTGCAACTATTAATAGCGGTAAACCAGGTCCTGTACTTGGTATTAGAGCAGATTTAGATGCGCTACCAGTGCAAGAATTAAACGACGTGCCATATAGATCCATACATAATGGTATTATGCACGCTTGTGGCCATGATGGACATACAGCGATCGCTCTCGGTACTGCCCACTATCTCGCTACTCATCGTCAAGATTTTAGTGGTATAGTCAAAATCATTTTCCAACCTGCCGAAGAAGGACCTGGAGGCGCTAAACCAATGATTGAAGCAGGAGTGCTGAAAAATCCTGATGTAGATACCATCATTGGTTTGCACTTGTGGAATAATCTCCCGGTTGGTACATTAGGAGTCCGGAGTGGTGCTTTAATGGCAGCTACTGAAAGATTTAGTTGCACAATTTTGGGCAAAGGTGGGCATGGAGGAATGCCACATCAAACAGTAGATTCTATTGTAGTAGCAGCACAAATTGTTAATGCTTTACAAACAATAGTAGCTCGGAATATCGACCCTATAGATTCAGCAGTTGTAACTGTGGGGCAGTTGAAGGCAGGTAGAGCATTTAATGTTATTGCTGATACTGCCAGAATGAGTGGAACTGTCCGCTATTTTAGTTTGGATTATCAAAATTATTTTAGTAAACGAATTGAGCAAATAATTTCTGGAATTTGCGCAAGTTATGGAGCAAATTATGAGTTTAATTATAATCCTCTTTATCCCCCATTAATTAACAACCCAAAAGTTGCAGATTTAGTTAAAAGTGTTGCCGAATCAATAGTAGAAACTCCTGCCGGTGTTGTACCAGAATGCCAAACTATGGGAGGTGAAGATATGTCATTTTTTCTACGAGAAGTACCTGGTTGTTATTTCTTTTTAGGTTCAGCAAATTCTGAAAAAGGTTTAGCTTATCCCCACCATCATCCTCAATTTGATTTTGATGAAACAGCTTTGGGAATGGGAGTAGAAATGTTTGTCCGTTGTGTAGAGAAGTTTTGTATTCAGGGATAATTTTTTTGCTTTTTTGGAAAAGCAAACTTCTATTTAAAACTGGGTTTTTATTATAAAAATCCAGTTTATTTCTATTTTTAAGATGGAAGTTTTTTAGTAAGTATTCAACCGTCAGCTATAGCAATCCTATTTAATATCATGTCCGCTTAATTAGCGATATAACTCCGTTCCGATCCGCGTTTCATGTCGCGCAGCGAAACAAAAAACTTTCTTCTCCTTCTCCTCCTTCTCCTGATATATTCTTTTTTCCACTACTTCTCCCTCCTGACTCCTGACTCCTCCCTAATTGTAGCAAAAATTTATCAATTTGGTATGACCCATCTTCCCTACCTATTCCCTACTCCCTAAAACTATCAACATACCTACTTAATGAAGTAGGAAATTGTTGTATGTTTACAAGTAAGCATTCAGCTATTAGCAGTCAGCTTTTTAATGAATGATGTAGCTAGATAGACTATTAAGGTTAACTGATAGACTTTTACCGTAATTTTTAATTCTTTGAAATCTCTCAATTGCTTTTTCCTGCTTTAAAGGTAATGAAACTGATAGCTGTTAATGCAGTTCCTCCGCAGGAGGCTAACGCAGTTCCTCTGTAAGAGGCTAGCTGACCGCTGTTTGCACAGCATTCCAAAGGAAATGCTTAGGTTTAGATCAACTAAATTGATACAATTGTATGCTTAGACAAAAATTCTAGTTTTTTTTATATTCCCTATCTTCCTTATCTCATATTTCAGATATGTTAAAATGTAAATTAGAATTTTTTTAAACTCACTAAACTTCCCTTTTCATTAAGATAATTGAGGATTAAAATATCAAGATTATTATGGGTTATACTGCTTTTTTAAAAAAGGTATTTTTATCTAAATAAAGTATTAAGAATAATCACAATATCCGAAATCTAGACTTATATAGTTGGTAGCTAAACTTGTAATTAAAAATAGTTCAGAATATTTATGCAAAATAACATCAAGCAAAGGCCAAATTATCTAAGAATATTAACAATTGCTTCTCTATCTTTATTAGGAAGCCAAATGCCAAATATTGCTAAGGCAGACCAGTGGACTCCACCAATTAACCGTACAAATGAGATATTAATTGCTCAACAACAAGAAGTTTGTCAACTTCAGTCTTCACCAGCAGATAACCGTCAGGGTGTAGATTTTCGAGATCGACCAGGTAGTGGTAATAATATTGCCTTTTTTAATAATGGTACTCCTGTAACAGTCATCAATAGGTCGAATGACGGAGAATGGACGCAAGTGACAGGACCTAATAATGCTCAAGGTTGGGTATATACTCCCTATCTGCAAAATTGCAATACACGCTCTGCTTCACAACTACCCAATACAGGTAGTACGACAGGTGGAATACCCATTGGCACAATGTGTCAAGTTACAGGTTGGCCTGACTCCCCTAATATTCCAGTTCAAGATTTTCCCAATCCTCGAAGTAACCCTATGCCCTATGTTTTTCAAAAAGGTACTCAACTACAAGTTACACAGCCACCAGCAGGGCAACAGTCTCAAACAAAGTGGGTTTACGTTAGCTCTACGGCTAATCCTCAACAAGTAGGCTGGGTATGGAAGCCTTATATTCAATGTAATTAATTTAAAGAAGTCAGGAGTTAGAATAGAAAATTGGTGGTGGTGCTCGCGTAATGGTAGAGAGAGTCCAGGGAGGGTGGGAAGTGTGGGGGGTGTATGGAGTACGGGGAGTGTGAGAAGAAATTAAAAAATATATATCTTCACCATTACAATGCAGGACTACCGAAAATTGTGAAGATTCCTTTTGATTTTCTACAATTTCTACGTTTCTTTGGTACTAGACTGAAACATCTAAAATGGTAGGTTAGGAGGGATTTCTAAATAACGTTCACAGTCTAAATTTTAGCAGTAAATACGCACCCTACTGGACCGACACAGCTAAATTGGTGCATTACATCATTGGGGGGCGGGTTCATCCAATCATTTGTAACACCATTAACTTAACGCGGAACCCGCCCCTACTATTGCAACATTTTAGGTGTGTCACGCCACTACAATAATGAACTCTCAAATGTAGTCCGTGCTGCGAATTTAACTTCTGACTTCTAAATTCTAAATTTTGCTATACTTCCCATCTCCTTTGATTATCAAAAATCTTGCCCCCAGTGCCAAATACAACATAAAATTAATTATTACTAAAAATTTAAGGCTGTGCCATATAGGCCATTGTCCGGTACAGGGAGAATAAAATTATGACTCATCGTCCAATAATCCTAGGTATTGTGGGTGATAGTGCTGCGGGTAAAACTACCTTGACTAGAGGAATAGCTCAAGTATTAGGGCCAGAAAATGTCACTGTTATATGTACAGATGACTACCATCGCTATGATCGAAAACAACGAGCTGAAATAGGTATTACTGCCCTCCACCCAGATTGTAACCATCTTGATATAATGCAGCAACATTTGACTCTGCTGCGTACTGGACAACCAATTCTTAAGCCTATTTATAATCACTCAACGGGAAAATTTGACCCCCCAGAATATATTAAGCCTAGCAAATTTGTTATTGTTGAAGGACTACTGGGTTATTCGACTAGGGGGGCAAGGGATTGTTACGATGTGAAGGTGTACCTTGCACCACCAGAGGATTTAAGGGCGAAATGGAAAGTAAAACGGGACACTATGAAAAGGGGCTACACTGAGGCACAAGTCCTGAAAGAGATGGAAAAGCGGGAACTAGACTCGGAGGCGTTTATCCGTCCCCAACGTAAGTGGGCAGATGTAGTTGTTACTTTCTATCCTCCTTCAAATGATGAAAATAGCTCTCAACTTCATGTACGCTTGGTGCTTAGACCAACTATTCCTCACCCAGATTTTCTAGAGATTATTGGTCAAGGTAGTCCTAGTTTTCAGCCAGCTGTGCGCTTGGGGTTAGACCGGGATATGGGTAAACCGGTGGATGTTTTAGAAATTGATAGTAATGCTACTAAGGAACAGGTCAATGAATTAGAGATTATTCTCTGTCAGGACACGCCTTACTTAAAAGATTTCTGCTCGCCGAAAGGAGACCCAGATCTTGGTAAGTTAGTTGGTACAACTGGGGAGTTGCTTCAGAGTTATCCTCTAGCTTTGACTCAGTTGCTTGTTGCTTATCATATGATTAAGGCAACTAATATTTATCAATAGAATTCTTGTAGAAGTTATAAATAGGAAACAGGGGTAAAAATTTCACCCTTTTTATCTATTATTTTATTTGGGATTTTTGAATGATTATTGAGAATTGTTGATAGTTAGTAATCAGCTATTGTATCCTCTCCTCGTCAGATTTTATTTGACAAGAAAGTTGTTTTGGTAGAGTATAAATCTAAGTAAATTTTGAACTATAAACTATGTCAAACAAAATTTCGGCTACATAATTTTATGAGAATTATGCTGTCAAATATGATGATGTAATTAAAGGTAAGTGTAAAGCACAACATCTCGATGAGGCAGTTAAAATATTCCACCAACACAATAATAATCAAGGTAGTATTTTAGATATTGGTTGTGGAACTGGACTTATCAGTTAATTATTAGAGGGAAATTTTGAATATACAGGTATTGATATTTCAGCTAATATCCTGGAATATGCAGCGTATTTTGTTAAAGATGTAGGAACGGCGATGAAGCATATTTATCGAATTGCTCGTCAAGCCATTTTAATAAGCCTTGATGAACTGACAGAGGAATATATTAAAAAGTTTATTGTTCCAGTTTACGACCATTCAAAAATGGTAATTGAAAATGCCATTCAAGATTATTTTATTATAGGTATTTTATTATAGGTTGGGTTTCTTCAAGTAAAGGTATTCCTATCCGAACTCGCATGATTTATATTGAAAAAAACTAAGGTAACTGTAAATTAGTAGTGATTTTTGCAGTTTATCTTCTAACAAGAAAAAGAATAGACTGACTAAGATCACTACTTCTAAAAAAATACCTTTGTTTAAAAAACAAAAGGTAATATTGAAGTGGGGGCGGGTATCATTTCAGGACCTCGCAAGTCTAATAGTTGCACAATAATTAAATAGGCGATCGCCAAACCTATAGAAATTACCCCAGTAATAATAGCCACAATTTTTCTACGATCCATAATTTTCTACTCCTGAACTTATATAATAATTCAAAAATTAGCTTTTTGTAGGTTGGGTTGAGGAACGAAACCCAACAAACCCCTTTGACAGCGAATTCCACCTGAGTGAGGTACACCCCGGAGCGGGCTATAAACATTTAATTGTTAATATCTGTACTTCATATACCTGGAATATTCTGTATATGTTGGGTTGCGCTACCGTTTAACCCAACCTACAGTATTATAACTTTACTAATTAACATTTTTGATTTTTAACTTTTAACTTTTAACTTTTAACTTCTGCCTAGTGGTACTAGCTTAACCCAGAACGTCTGCGCAAAACTTCTACCAAAGTCAGAAAATCTTCTGGCAAAGGAGCGATCGCCTCGACTAGCTCCCCAGAAACGGGATGTTCTAACTCTAGTCGCCAAGCATGAAGAGCTTGACCATTTAAGTTGACTCCTACCGAACGACCTTTGCCATAAATAGTATCCCCCACAATAGGATATCCTATTTTAGCGCTATGAACCCGAATTTGATGAGTCCGCCCAGTCTCCAACCGAAATAACATCATGGAAAAATTTCCCAAACGTTCCTTCACTTCCCAATGAGTAACAGCAATTTTCCCACCTCTTTCCACAGGTGTCACCGCCATTTTTTTTCGGTCTATCCGATGACGACCTATAGGTAAGTCTATTGTACCACTATCCGTTTTCGGACTACCATAAACCACTCCTAAATATTCCCGCCTCGCCGTTTTCGCCTGTAACTGTGCCTGCAAATGTTGATAAGCTTGGTCTGTTTTTGCCACCATTATTGCGCCAGTAGTATCCTTATCCAAGCGATGCACAATACCTGGTCGTTGTACTCCACCAATACCTGCCAAAGAGTCACAATGAGCTAAAAGTGCATTAACTAAAGTACCTTCAGAATGTCCGGGTGCTGGATGTACGACTAAACCTGCTGGTTTGTTGATAATTAATAAAGCATCATCTTCATAGAGAATATCTAAAGGAATATCATTAGCTTCTATTGCCAAAGGTGTTGGTGGCGGAATAGTTACAATAATCTTATCGCCCTTTTGTACTATTGCTTTTTTAGAAGTGCAGAGTTGTTCATTTACTTTCACATTGCCTTGGGAGATTAACTTTTGGATATGCGATCGCGATAAGTCTAGCATTTGTTGAGACAGCCAAATATCCAAACGTTTAGTTATTTCATCCTCACTATTCACCTCTAAAATAATTGAACTTTCATCAGTCATAATTTATAAAAATTGTTTGTGGAATTAGCACTCTATCCAATCTACACTCTAGTATAAGATAACTAGACCTCTTGCAAAATTGAGAGTCAAGTAAATTACAGTACAGAAATCATTAGTTTTTCTGACTTTTGACATTTTATTTTTGAATTAATTCTGCAAGAAGTCCACTAAATATCAAATAGGTTGGCCAATAGAGTTTCGACTTAGTTAACAATTTGCGCAATTTAGCGATATAATACGATAGTTCTCTTCACAAGTAGTAACGAGGGTCAAATTTGTATCTTCTGCACTAATCGCTGCTTAAACATTTCTGGGGTGTCTATCTATTAGACCTCTCCAAAAATCCTGCTCGCTACTGGGAAGGGCGCAGTGAGGGTTTGAGAATCAAATGTTTCTGATGTCTATTGACAAAGACTTAAATGTAAGTATAGACTCAATAGATGCGGTTGGCTTAAGCGTCAATGCCTGTGGATGAGTAACCGCCGACGGCCTCAGTAGAAGCAGGAAGTAAACTTCAAGTTGTCATGTTATGTGACGCTTTGTATCAGTTTTATGAAGCAGCTACTGATTTAGAGAATGAAACATACTCTTTCTGTTTTAGTTGAAGATGAAGCGGGAGTTTTGACCCGCATTGCTGGTTTATTTGCCCGTCGTGGTTTTAATATTGAAAGTCTGGCAGTTGGCCCAGCAGAACAAACTGGTATTTCTCGAATTACAATGGTAGTACCTGGGGACGATCAGATTATTGAACAGTTGACCAAACAACTATATAAGTTGGTTAATGTTTTAAAAGTACAGGATATTACAGCGACTCCCTGTGTAGAACGAGAATTAATGTTACTTAAGATTAATGCTACTACAGCTATGCGCTCAGAAGTGATCGAAATTGCAAATATTTTTCGGGCGCGGGTAGTAGACGTAGGAGAAGACTCACTAACTATTGAAGTAGTAGGAGACCCAGGAAAAATGGTAGCTATTGTTCAAATGCTTGCTAAATACGGTATCCGTGAAATTGCTAGAACAGGAAAAATAGCTTTAACTCGTGAGTCTGGTGTTAATACTGAGTTCCTTAAACTTAAAGCTTTGGAAGCCAAGATATAAGTATTTTTTGGGATATTAATTAGGAGGGGGTCATTATGTAGGATGGGAAATGGTAATTTGAGCTTTTATATCAGTTAAAAGGTTACTATTTCGCTCTCTCAAAACCTAACTATCCTTAAATTTTTACTGATTTAATTTTAATCCTCAGCTAAGTTATTCTCAATTAAATATCTGATTTAGGCAATTACTCCTTTGTTTAGCGCCAGTTAATTAGGAATAATTGCTTTTTTTTATATTCACTGAGTTATGATGCAAAGCTTGTAGTGGAGTGGCAAACCTAAAACTGTACAATAGATTTTTGTTTCTAGGTGTGTTTATCTCCCCATCTCCCTATCTTCCCATCTAACGCACCATTTTAGCTGTGTCGGTCCAGTAGGGTGCGTTAGATAGTTATAATCATGCTCGTAGTTGGGCTTTAGCCCTTGCAATACTTATATTAGGGCTAAAGCCCAACTACAAACAAAAACTTCTATAAAACTAACTTATTCTGCATCTATCTGCCTCTACACTACAAGAGCTCTAGTTCTTATTTTCTCTTCCATATATCTGAAAACCACTACAAGATAGATTATTTTCGTTAGGCAATACCACTTTAAAATCAATTATAAATACTATTTATATCTTCAATAAAATCAATAATTAGTGTTTTCACTTAATACAAAAGTACTAACTTTTTTAGATTAAAAAATACTTCCGGAACTCTACAAACTACCCAGTAAAACTTGATAGAAAATTAAAGAACGATTTGTTCTAAAAGGGCAAATCAAGTAGTCAATAAATTCACAATTAATTGTGAATTTTAACTACATAAATCAAAGCAAATATTGAATAGGTTTTTAGTAATTAAAACCTAACTTCAATAGGAAAATAATTCCTGCTTTGTCAATTACTGTCGTTTATATTTACACACAAAAACCATGACACAACCCAGCGCACAAGACCAATACATGCTCGAATTGGTAAACAGAGATCGCTTAGATCCTCAAGCAGCAGCCGATCTTTATCTAAGTGGAAACCTAAATGAAGGACTTTCCGCAGGTACAATTTCCACTGATACCAAACAACCTCTAGCATTTAATCTTAACCTCAATACTGCTGCGACAGACCACAGTCAGTGGCTACTAGATAACAACAAATTTCAACACTCAGGAGAAGGCGGTACAAACTCCAGGCAACGTATGGAAGCTGCGGGGTATACATTTGACGATGATTCTGATCCAAATGGGGAAAATCTTGCTTGGTTAGGAACAACAGGTACCCCCAACTTAACTACTTTTGTCAGGAAAAACTACGAAAACCTGTTCATTGACGCAGGTGTATCTGGTAGAGGTCATCGTGTCAGCCTAATGAATGGTAGCTTCCAGGAAGTTGGAATTGCTTCACTACAAGGCCCGTTTACCCCTAGTGGTACAACTTTCAACGCAGTGATGACTGCCCAGAATTTTGCTTCTTCTGGGGCGAGTGGCCCATTTATCACAGGTGTTGCCTACACTGATGCAGTCAATAATGACGACTTCTATACAGTCGGTGAAGGAATAAGCGGGATAACAGTTACAGCAGTTGATATACTAAATAGTGCTAATACTTTCACAACCACTACTTGGGATGCAGGTGGTTATAGTTTAGATGTAAACCCATCTGCAACTTACGATGTAACCTTCTCTGGCGATCTGGATCAGGATGGCCAGGCAGACGATACAGCAACTTATCAAGTTACAGTTGGTTCCGAAAACGTCAAACAAGATGTAGTCAGTGACAACTTACCTGTTCCTCCTCCTACTCCTAGTGTTCCCACTCCTGGTGACGATAACCTGAATGTAGATGGTACTACTGTAGCAGTTTATGGTTTAGCAGGCGATGACACTCTAACTGGAAGCAGCGGTGGCGACAGTATTGGTGGTGGAGAAGATGATGATGTTTTAAATGGTGAACTCGGCAATGACTCTCTGACTGGATGGACTGGTAACGATCAAATTAACGGCGGTAGCGGTAATGATACCCTCCAAGGTGGAGATGGTCTTGATACTCTCAATGGTGATGGAGACAATGACTCCTTAAAAGGGCACGCTGGTAACGACATTCTCAATGGTGGTGATGGCGATGACACTGCCGGAGGTGGTAAAGGTGATGATATTATTGATGGTGGTGCTGATAATGATTACCTGACTGGATGGAAAGGTAACGATGTCATTACTGGTGGTACTGGTAACGACATGGTTAAAGGTGGTGATGGTTTGGATACCCTCACAGGAGTCGATCCAACTGCTGCTCAACCCGGTAATAATGAGATAGATACTTTGGAAGGGGGTGCCGATGCTGATTTATTTATCTTAGGTGATAGTCAGGTTTACTATGATGGTAGTGGTACAGCAGATTACGCTCTCATCCTTACTTTCAATGGTGCTGAAGGCGATGGGATTCAACTATATGGTAATATTGATGATTATAGTTTCAACGAAAATGTTTCTGGGTTGCCTGCTGGAACAGCTATATATACCAACAGTGGTAGTGAACTAATTGCTGTTGTTGATGGAGTTACAGGTATGAATTGGGGTAATACAAATACAAATGGCTTGTCTTTTGTATAGTCTTTAGTTTCTCTCCTGGGTACGATCAATTGAAAATTTTTGCGGTATAGATCAGGACTTACGCAAATTTTCCTATATAACCCAAAATGTAGGGGTGATTCAAGAATCACCCCTACCATATATATATAGAACCCATTTGATAGCTATATAATTATGGTAGTCAAGTCTTTTCGCGCATCAATTTTGAGGAAAAATCATCATCTCAAGGAGTGTTGAATTTTTTGTATTATTTCTCCCCACATCTTCCTTCTTCTCTCTTCCCTCTTACCTCTTACCTCTTACCTCCTGTCTCCTGACTCCTGCCTCCTGCCTCCTGCCTCCTGAATCCTGTCTCCTGTCTCCTGTCTCCTGTCTCCTGACTCCTTGCTAAATTTATGAAG
>NZ_JBNHEP010000225.1:0-54580 GCF_050015995.1 Dapis brunnea BLCC-M229
CCTGTTCCCTGTTCCCTATCTCCTTTTTATATTTCCTTTACAAACAATCTCTCAGACCTAAATCTCCAATATTATCTTTAGTAGGTTGTATTGGTTAACAATTTCTGGAGAATTTTCCCAGTTGTTTTAATCTCATCATCAATTTTTAATTCCCTGAGATTTTTCTCTAACTCATTACCTTCAAGATTCGGGTATTTCTACTTCCCGACGAATAAAGCAGAAAAAATATAATAGACCTCTCCAGAAAATAAACTTGCTCTTTATTTAAGACAAGCTAGAGTTGTAAAATTAACTCTCCGAAATCATTTTTCGTATCTTTTTCATGAAAATATATTCCCTGTTAAGTGTTAAGTGTTAAGTGTTCCCTACTAGCCGCAAAAAATATATATCTTTTTCACCAGATGTCTAATAAATTTCTGAATGTTTTTGAATTTCCCAACTATTAAGTCTATTCTTAATATTATCTAATCCAAGTCTTTGAATCAACTATTCTGTATTTGCATTAGAACTGTATTTTAAAATTCCTTTGACAATTTTTCATATTGAAATATTGTCATTTTTAATTTGATCCTGCACTGATTTCAGCCAATTTGGATGTGCATTTCCATCCGTATTTTCTACATATAATTTATCCAATTTTGATAGTTCAATTTATTCATTTGGATTGACTAAATCTACAGCGACTTATTCCGCATATTCAATCGCTAAAATGATTTTAACTGTACTTGCCAAAGGCATCATTCTATTTGAGTTTAAATCAGCAATTATTGTATTATTTATCACAAGTTTGATTGAAGACCTATCAGGATTGTCTTGGAGAAAATTTCCAACTAATTCTTGATTAGGTTTGAAGTAATAGACTACAGATATACCTAAAACCAAAACTACTGTAATTAAAATCCCCAAACCTCTCAAAATCTTTTTTAATATTTTTCATTTTCTTTAATAAACTAGAATATTACTCTAAGAATAATATGTTGATTTACTTTAGAGACTGTTTGTAAAATAAGTATTAAAGCTTGAATAAATTCAGGGATTAAAATCAGTATTCAGACTACTAAATTTATGGTGAAAAATAGTTTTGTCTTCCCCTCTTGCTTATTTCCTATTCCCTATCTCGTTTTTTAGATTTATTTGAAAAACAATCTTTAATATAGCAGTTTTAAATAATTTTTCAAAAAGCTATAATAATAATTTGAAAAAAATGTTATAAATAAGCTTGAATGAAAAAGTCTTGATTTTAATATCTTGTTGACTAAAAATAGAGGATAACCACAAAAAATAATTAAATTTTATTCTTCCTGACTACAGTAGGGGGAATGGGGCAATTAATGAATTACCCCTACTTACTCCTAAGTCGTAGCCTAATTATTTGTAGCAAAAATTTATCAAACAGGTATAATTTCATTATGTTGAGAAACTGTTTGTTAAAGGAATATTAAATCTAGGCGTGGGCTGGGTTTTGCTAACGCAAAGCTTCGCAACATGCAAAAATGAAGCAAAATGGCTGTCGCCGACTTGAAGTCGCCGACTTAAATTGGCGGCAATACTTATGCTGAATTACCCAACTTTTAACTGTCCACCATAACCCACCGAACATACCGGAGATTAAACCAATAGGCTGTCTTAATCTTTGCTTTATAAACACTCTCTTAATTAACCAGACTTAGTATGATTGAAAATCAACACTCAGAAACGTTTATATTTAGAATTTCTCCTCTGATTAAATTAACCCTTTTAACTTTGTATATTGCATTAACCTTACCATTACCTTTTTTATCCCAAGCCACAAATGCGCCAGTACCTCCTGTTATTTTAGGAGTAGGACTAACACTAGGAGCAATAGCATTATACGCAGCTCTAACAGAACGAGTCATAATTAATGACAAAGGAATTCAACTATCCTATCCAGCTTGGATACCAGACCTCTTTCGCAAAGGTTGGTACTTACCTTGGGCAGAAATAAAAGCTCTTAAACCTCGGACTACAGGTCAAGGTGGTCTAGTCTACTATTTTCTGAATAATTCTGGAGAAGGTTATTTGTTACCAATGCGAGTCGTGGGTTTTGCCAAGTTGGTTCGGATAGTAGAGGCAAAGACAGGTATAGATACAACTGATGTACGTCCTTTATCACAACCTTGGATGTATTTGATTTTATTCGGTTCTACCATACTGTTATTATTAGTAGATGCTTGGACTATTTCCAATGCAGTTGCCATTTCCTAACTAAAAAATGGAAGAGCAGCAGTTTCAAATATATTTAGACCAAGTAAGTTTAACTACCCCAGTTAGCTCCCAATATTTACTGAAAGATATTTCTTTTACTGTAGAAAAAGGTGCTAGGGTTGCTGTAGTAGGTCCTTCTGGATCTGGTAAGACATCTTTGTTACGACTATTAAATAGATTAAATTCTCCTACTTCTGGTTATATATATTTAGATGACCAAGAGTACGGCAAAATTCCTGTGACTCAACTGCGAAAAGAAGTGACTCTAGTATTACAGGAGTCAAAACTTTTGGGAATGTCTGTAGCAGAAGCGATCGCTTACCCTTTAAAACTTAGAGGACTAAGACAACCCGAAATTCAGCAAAGGTGCGAATATTGGATACAGCAGTTAAATATTCCTGAATCTTGGTTATCTAGGTCAGAATTACAACTTTCCATGGGACAAAAACAATTAGTAGCGATCGCTCGTGCTGCTGTAATTCAACCTAAAATTCTTTTGTTGGATGAACCTACCTCAGCTCTAGATATTGGTACTGCTAATCGATTTATACAGGTATTGGCAACCTTAGCAGAAAGTGAAGTAACAGTAATTATGGTCACTCATCAAATAGATTTAGCTGAACAGTTTTGTTCAAAGCTACTACATCTAGAACAAGGAGAATTAATTGAAGATTCCCCTAATAGTAAAGTTGATTGGGTTAAGTTACGCCATCGTATCATCCAAGCACAAGCTCAAGAAACTGAAGAATGGAGTTAAAGAAGCGGTCAGCACTCAGTAATCACAGCATCAGTAGGATAATTTTTTTGGTAGTGCTAAAGAAGGAAAGGATACAGGAAAATATAGGGTAACAGTAGTAGAGAGGTGCATTTTAATGTCAGACCCCAAGCCACCCTGTCCATCATACAATTCATGCTTCAGTGGTCAAGAATGGTAAAACCCGCTTTTTCCGTTCATCAAATTTTTCCATCTATCCCTCCTCAGTCGAAAACCACAAACATTGTCATTCTCTGAGAGCTACCTAAAAAATCGCGTGTCAAAAGATTTTTCTTTGCTTCGTGACAATTTTTGTGATATCATCAAGATTAACTTCGCTAACTTTATCCCTGTACATGACTTTTTATTCAACTAAACATAGTATAGTTCCTCACTTCAAAGGGAATATTGTAGAAAGGAAAATCAATCTAAAAGATACAGTTAGGAGTTCTATATTTCAAGCCCCCTACTTAAGCAGGAAGTGCTGATAAGTGAAATAGAGATTTTTAAGCTAATATATATAACAAAAGTTAACATTATGTACAATAATCTTTAACCCAAAATATTAACTATGACAATTAAAGTAGGAGATAAAGCACCCGAATTTACCTTACCATCCCAAGATGGAACTAAAGTTTCTCTCTCTGACTTCCGGAGTAAGAAAAATGTTGTTGTTTACTTTTATCCCAAAGACGATACACCTGGATGTACCAAGGAAGCTTGTGCATTTAGAGACAAATATCAGGTATTTACAGATACCGATGCTGAAGTGATTGGCATTAGTGGAGACTCGAAAAAATCTCACAAACAATTTGCGACTAAATATAATTTACCCTTTACTCTCTTATGTGATGAGAGCAACAAAGTTAGAGAATTATACGATGTACCTGCCACACTCTGGATACTTCCAGGTAGAGTCACTTACGTCATAGACAAAGAAGGAATTATCCGTCATATCTTTGACTCTATGCTTGAGTTTGAAGCTCATGTTAAAGAAGCTTTAAAAGCCTTAAAAGCCATACCTGCTTAACTAGTTATAAGCTTTCTAATTGTTGAGTGCTAACCGCTTCTTTAAACTCTTCTTAATAAACGCCAAGAAATAAATTATCCCACAAGATTTGACGAGCATTTTGCCCACAAAATATTTTGGGATAATTTTTTAAGTATAAGCCACTTAGCTTTAATAAAGACATGACTTTAAACTTAAAAATAAGTCTCTACTGAAGCCAACTACAACTATAATTATGGCAATAAGTTATTATGATGTCCGGATAATAAGTAATAAAAAAGTTTTTGTTTGTAGCAGGGCTTGAGCCACTGAAATATCTATCTTATTGATCTAGCCCTACTACGAAGCTCTAATTCTAACTATTCAACCAGACACGATATTAAGATAATTAAACCTAAGTAGATTTAAGACCCGCTGCCTCATCAATACTATTGGCTACTTTCCCATTATTACCATTACCATTATTGTTAGGTCGTGGTTGAATTAAACCATAACCACCATGATGATAACGTTTGTAAATAACATTAATTTCACCAGTGGCCGAATTGGAAAACATATAGAAATCATGGTCAATAAATTGTAGCTGCTCTAGAGCTTCTTCTACAGTCATAGGAGGCATAGCAAAATATTTAGTCCGTACTACTTCATTTGGTAGCTCTGGTTGGCGATCGCCAATTAAATTCTCTACTACTGGCTGTGATTGAATCACTTCAACAGTCTTAGCTTTACTTACCTTGGATTGACGCTTTTCTTTATACTTCCTGAGTTGGCGTGCAATTTTATCTGCTACTAAGTCAATACTGGCATACAAGTTCTCGCTACTTTCCTGGGCACGAATGACTGTACCATTTGCGTAGATAGTTACTTCTGCTGTTTGCTTAGGATTTATGCGTGGATTTTTAGCTACTGACAGATGTACATCTACTTCTGTGGTGAGTTGTTGAAAATGATTAACTGCTTTTTCAATTTTTTGATTGACATACTCGTGAATAGAATCGGTTATTTCTATATTTTTACCCTGGATTACAAGCTTCATAAGCTCCCTCCGCTAATGTTTGGGCTTACTATTATTATATAGAATAGCACTTTGTATTCTCCCAAACATCCTATCTTTAAAATCCTTTGCATCCCTTGACAATTCTTGACTTTTTTTTCCTTAATTTCACGAAATTTTTCGTTGATTTTTTGGATAATTAGCAGTATTTGGTTAGTAGTATGAATAATGAATAGTTATATTTTAGCTTTTATCTTTTCTTAATTTGCGATCAAAAAAGACAGTAGTTATATTTGAGAAGGCAAAAATCCATTTGAATAAACCACAAAGTAGTTGCAAGCAAAGTCCCTACAGGATTATCATTTTTTTTATTTAGTTCATTGACCTGAAAACTGCTGTAATAAAAAAAGAATGTTACGGAGATAGCGTTTCTCAAGTTACTGAGGTATAATTACTTTTCTATTTTATATTCGCCCACTCCCTCACTCCCCCACTCTCTCACTTCCTCACTCTCTCATTCCCTCACTTCCCTACTCCCCTACTCTAAAATGACTTCTCAAACTTGCCACTTAATTTGTCCAGGACTAACAAAGTATTCGGTGGCCTGGGAATGGCAGCAATCGCTTGTCCAACAACGTCGTCATTGTCCAGAGTTGGCCGATGTCCTAATATTATTAGAACATCCACCAGTTTATACATTGGGACAAGGAGCAAAATTAGATTTTCTCAAATTCGATCCTGGTCAAAATGAATACGAACTCTACCGTGTGGAACGTGGTGGGGAAGTGACATACCATTGCCCAGGCCAACTGGTAGGTTATCCAATCCTTAACTTAAAGCATTATCAGCAAGACTTACATTGGTATCTACGACAATTAGAAGAAGTATTGCTAAAAGTCTTAGATTTCTATGGTCTTCAAGGTGAGAGATATCCAGGGTTAACAGGGGTTTGGTTGGAGGGTCGAAAAGTAGGAGCAATTGGAATTAAAGTCAGCCGTTGGATAACTATGCACGGCTTCTCTATCAACATTTGTCCAGATTTGACTGGTTTCTACAGGATTGTACCTTGCGGTATTTCTGATAAACCTGTAGGTAGTCTGGCTGAATTTTTACCTAGAATTACTACAGATGAAGTGCTACCCCAATTAGCTAATGCTTTTGCTCAAGTATTTGGAGTTAAGTTCAATTAGGGTTTGCTGAAAAAATTCTTTTGGTAAGGGTAGGAGTCAGTCCTCAGGATTTAGGAGGAACGGGAATTATAGACGAGGTAGGAGTCAGAATTTTCTCTTGGTTTTTCTGCCGTTGTCTGCCTTTTATGCTAACTTTTTGAGCTTGATAAAGCTCAAAACTGGTAGTTTTTTAGATAAAAAAAGACTCAAACCTTTATATATCAATGCTTTTATGATTATTCACCAAGCCCCAATTATTTACCAAAAAAAAAGGCGTTGCACAATCAGAAATGATTAAATCCAAAAGTAGATACAGTAGTTTAACTTAAAGATGAGACGTTTTTTCGTCTGAAACTCCCTCATAGCAAGAAAGCTTTGTGTCAATCTAAAGTTAAATGACTATGATTTTTGGATAAGTGTTTCTTCAATAATATGTAAAGTTTAAAATCTATTATCATTCTTTAATGTGCAACCCCAAAAAAAAAAGGTCTAAAGCCTCCCCTTGGATAGGGGAGAAAAAAAGAGAATATTCCTGATGTGAAGCCTCTGGGTTCAGCCATAGGTACTGGTAAGTGATAAATGATAACTGAAATAACCAGTTAAAAATTAAAAAGGTATAGGATCGGAATCGTCGGGTAGTGAGTCTTCCTCTCGAAAATTTGGAGTTGATTCTTGATTAACAGCGGAACTACGACGAGACTGTAAATTTACAACATTATTATAGTTTTGTTCTTCGGGTTCTTGTTGAGTTACAGTGTTATTATTGGATCTTTTTGTATATGTTTTATTCCCATCTTCAGTCATAGCTTCAGGGCTAATAGGATAAATTCTGGAGGCAGTTAATTCAGCTCGTTTTTCTTTAAAACCTTCTGGTCGGTCAATAGTATTCATATTCAAGCGACCTTCAACAATTATGAAATCTCCTTCGTGATATTTTTCGTTGATTTGTTGAGCTAAATCTCGCCACGCTACTACTTTTAGTACCCCAGGTTTATTATCAACTCCTATATTAGGAAATTCTACCATCATTTCTACTACTGGTAATTGAGCATCTGCTGTGTAGCGAAGTTCTGGGTCTTTGATAATTTGTACCATTAATATACAGCTATTCATTTTGATTTTTGACTAATACTAATTTGTTTTGAACAAAGGAAAAAGGAAGATAAAGTTTGATTTTATGAATATTCATCTCGGCTTATTCCCAGATAGAGGATATCTCAAATCAAATAATTTGTAATTAATCCTAAATGATAGATAAAATTATCAAATTTATACTGCTTTTTCCTGTTACCTTTTCCCTAATTATGCGGATATTTTAGACATAACCTAAATATAACTATAGATAGCTATCCTAAATAATTCGCGATCAATTTATTACTTTCTGTTTTCTATTTGCTGAAAATTTACAATATCTCACAACTCAAATAATATTGTTATTTAATATCATAAATCATCTAACTGATTTCCTGTCATAAATAGGTTGACAAAATCATGGATAATATTGCGATAATCTCTTAAAGTTTTATCAACCCAATCTCGATCATTACTATCTGCATAAATATGCACTAATGGTTCTTCCGCGTCAGGTAAAATTAACACCCAATTATCACCTTGATGATTAATAATCTTTACCCCATCAGTTAACTCTAATTTTTCTGGCGGGTTAGTTTCTACGAAATACCGCATTAATGCTCCCTTTACTTTCCAAGGACAACGTACTGTATAATAGCGATGAGTAACAGGAGGAATATCCGCAGTTATTTGTCCTAGCGATCGCTCTTGAATAGTCAGCATTTCTATTACTTTAGCAATGCAAAACATTGCATCAAAGCCAGGATGTAATTTCGGGAAAATAAATCCCATATCACCACTTCCTCCTATTACCACATTATGATTAATTTGGCAAGCTTCCATTAATGCTGTAGGATTAGCTTTTGTCCGAATCACATGGCTATCATGACGACGAGCAATTTGTTCTACTGCTGCAGAAGCATTTATTGGTACTACCACTGTACTCCGTGGATGAGCTGTTAACATTAGATTTACCATTAGTGCAGTTAACATTTCACCACGAATAGGAGAACCAGCTTCATCTACTAATATTAGTTGTTCTCCATTTGCCGTTACCTGAACTCCAACATTAGCTTGCAAAGCTTCTACCACCCTACCTAATTGATCTAGTAAATTTTCTCTTTCTTCTATTCCTAAAGAAGTTTCCTTTAAACTAGCATTTAGAACTACCGCATCACAACCAAATTTAGTTAATAATTGTGGTAATACTGCTCCCGAAACACCATAACAATAGTCAATTACTACCTTAGATTTACTATAGCGAATTGCCTCAGAATTGAGAAGATTTTCAAACCCTTTGCTATAAGCATCTAATACTTCATGGCGATAAACCATATTGCCAATTTCTGATATTTGTACTCGGCGTAAATCTTCTTTAAAATATGCTCCTTCTATCTTTTTTTCTTTCGCTTTAGAAATATTAATTCCTTGATAATCAAAGATTTCAATTAATATCTGATCGGAACGATTAGGAGAAAGACGAACATGAACGCCACCTGCTAAATGCATAGTAGGTAAAATTGTTCTGGCAATGGGAATAGCAGCAGATTCTAAATTTATTACATTAATTCCCACCGACATTAAACCAGCAATTAAAGATCGAGAAACCATCCGAGATATATTACGTTGGTCGCGAGAAACTGATACTGTAGAACCTAATTTTAAGATAGAACCATAAGCAGCTCCTAACTTAACTGCAAATTCTGGAGTAATATCAATATTTGCTAATCCCTGAACCCCACGTTGCCCAAACAAATTTCTCTGGGCAGTTGTACCCCAAATCAAGTTAATATTCAGAGTCGCCCCAGATTCAACTTTTTTACTAGGCCATACTCTGACATTAGGACTAATCTGAGCTTCCTCTCCCACGCTAGATAAAGAACCAACTACAGCACCTTCCAATATTTGAGCACGACGATCTATCCTTGTACCTCGACAAATTACACAAGCTCGTAAATTTGTATCTTCTCCCACCAGTGCGCCATTCCAAACAATGGGGCGCTTTACATCAGCATCTGCAGCAATTGTTACATTATCTCCAATAATACTACCTGCTTCAATCTGAACTCTCGGACCAATTCTACAGTTGTCTCCAATTAAAACTGGTGTCTCAATTTTAGCTGTTGGGTCAATAGAAGTATTTTCTCCTATCCAGAAATTGGGCGATCGCTCTTCATAAGCCAAATCAAGTTTTACTTTATGTTGAAGTGCATCATATTGAGCTTCTCTATAAGCATCTAAATGTCCAACATCGCACCAATAACCTTCTGCCACATAGCCATACATTGGCTCATTTTTATCTAACAATACAGGAAATAATTCTTTAGAGAAATCACATTCTTGATTTGCTGGTAAATAATCTAAAACTTCTGGTTCTAAAATGTAAGTTCCTGTATTGACAGTATCAGAAAATATTTCACTTGTAGAAGGTTTTTCTAGAAATCTTTTTATCCTCTGTTCTTCATCTGTAATTACTACTCCAAATTCAATTGGGTTGTTAACTCGTGTCAATACTAACGTAGCTTTTGACTTATTTTTTTTATGGAATTCTATAGCTGCACTTAAATCAAAATCTGTAATTGTATCTCCACTAATTACTAAGAATGTTTCATCTAAAAGTTGTGCAATATTTTTCACACAACCAGCAGTTCCTAGAGGTTGCTCTTCTTCCACAGAGTATGTCATCTGAACTCCAAATTTACTGCCATCTTGAAAATATTCACGCATCACATCAGGCAGATAATGTAGAGTCGCAATAATCTCCGTAATTTGATGTCTTTTTAACAGATTAATAATATGTTCAGCTATAGGGCGATTTAAAATTGGGACCATTGGTTTAGGAATGTCGCAGGTCAGTGGTCTGAGTCGCGTTCCTGAACCTCCAGCCATTAACACTGCACGCATAATTTACTCCTTTGTTCAATTTTTCTCTATATCTATAATTCATTTAGACTAATTGAGACTCTCTTTAACTTAATTATGTACTATAGTCATTTCAGTTAACAGTTATGAGTTAACAGTACCTCCTACTGATAGACTATTTGTCAAGCAAATTTTAAGAAGTTTGGGAAACTTTTCTGGCGAGGAATTCAGGAAATTGTCTTCCTGAAAGAAAAATTTTTGCCGGTCGCGGAGCGAAACGTAGTTTGATCGTGAAGCGGAAGGAAGTTCTATTGCTTTGTTCTCCCAATCCAGGATCGGGATAGATCCACTTTAAAGTTTTTTTTGACAAACAGTCTCTAAACTAGAAAGCTTGAAACACTGAATTTTATTTTTTTTTTATCCCCATTTATTTTGACAAAAATTTTCCCAAAATTTATTAAAATTCCCCCTTAATGGTGGGATTTTAAAATATATAATACCATTTCTCAAAAAGAATGCTATACCCGATCGGGTGGGGAAGTGTGGTCTGTGTGTTCCGTGTAGGGAGGAATAAACATAAGAATAATAAACATTAAATGGGCTAATAAAGAGCAAAAAAGTAATTTCCCCTGTGTTAATTACTTAATAACTGAAGTGTGACCTAAGTATAGCAATGCTTTTGGGAATTGGTATAACACCCCCAGCAAAGTCAATAGACTGTTTGCAAAAGTAACAAATAAATCTGTTTTCATGGCTTTTTTTAGTAAGCATTTCCTACGGAATACTGCAAAACAGTTATCAGCTATTAGCTGGCCTCTTGCAGAGGAACTGCATTATAAGTTCTTAATGAGAGGAGGTAAAAGCAATTGATAAATTGAGAGAGAATAAAAAGTTATTGCCAAATTACTCTTCCTTAACTCTAGCAGTAATTATTGATTATTAATTGCTGATAGCTGACTGCTAAGAGCTGAATGCTTACTTTTTTTATCTTTCCTGTTCGGTGACAACAGGGTGCGAAGTCTTGTTTTATGATCATCTAATTTTAATTTAGTAATCATAAGTGTATTTAGTTATAATAGAGTTATAATAATCCTAGAAATATTCAAACTAAAGCCCAATTTAAGATTAATTCAATAATTTGATTGAGCTGTGTCCAAAATAACTAACCTTGTAAGAGTTTTTGTGCCATGAGTACCTTAATTAGCTTATTATTGCTAGTTGTATACGGAGGTGGAGTCTGGAAGTTCTGGAATGGATTTGAACAAACAAACTTTTCTCGAAGCTTTCAGAACCGTTTATTATTATCTATATTGTGGCCTGTTTTGTTAATTGGTAACAAATCTTATCGTAAGAACTTTACAAAAGCTCTTAAAGGTTATAGACGATAGAGAGAAAAATGTCTGAAAAAAAGTCTGCCTTATCCTTAAATCAGGAAAAATCTTCCTGGTTTGCTCAACAAAATTTAGATAACTGGCACACTCAAATCATGGCAGTACAAGCTCGCTTTGATCAAGAGTACCGTGGAGAATCTTTTGAGTTACCCTCGGAAGTCGAAGCAATGCCAATATTTCACGATTATGCCTCTGGTAATCTCACAACAAAAATCGTTTCTCCTTTTTGGGAAATAGCTAAACCTAAGAAAAATCAAAAGTGTTTGGATATTGGTTGTGGGGTGAGTTTTTTGATTTATCCTTGGCGAGATTGGGAGGCTTTTTTTTATGGTCAAGAAATTAGTACCATTGCTAGGGATAATCTCAATCAACGAGGTTCTCTACTCAATTATAAACTGTTTAAAGGAGTAGAATTAGGACCAGCTCATCAATTAAAATATGAAGCAAATGAGTTTGACTTGGCGATCGCTACAGGCTTCAGTTGTTATTATCCTCTAGATTATTGGGAAGAGGTACTTCAGGAAGTAAAACGGGTTCTTAAATCAGAATGTCAATTTGTTTTTGATGTGGTTAACCCAGAACAACCAATGGCAGAAAATTGGGCAATTTTAGAAACTTATTTAGGCGCAGAAGTATTTTTGGAACCCTTAGAAAATTGGGAAAAAATGATTAAAGGTAGGGGTGGAAAAATAGTAAAACGACAACCAGGAGAATTATTTCAGATGTATAAGGTAAAATTTTGAATGGTAGAGCATAAAATAATTTTTGTCTTTAGTTAGTATGAGAAAGTTAAGAAAATTCCTACCACAAAAATTTTGTTAGTATTTTGCAATTAATGTCAGGAACTAGCAATCTAAATTAGTTGGAGTTAAATTTTATCCTAACGGTTAAGATAGAAGGCAGAAAAGAAAACTTTTTTGCACAATTTTACTATTTGATACTTTGTTTTCTTTTGCATCTAACTAACTATGTAAAATATGGCTACATCAACAAAGCTACTATAGCAATCGTAAATGATTTGTCAAAGAAAACTGTAGGAGTTTGGTCTCCAAATCCCATTCACTCTTAAGTTTGGAAACCAAACCCCTACGATAAAATATTACAACCTATTCAGGATTATTATATTTATACGCAACTAGCAAAAGTTTTCTCCTAATGGAAAAAATCAAGACATTCTGTGAGATGCCTTTACCAAGGAAAAATTACCTTTATTCCCTTGTACTATTAACTATTACTTACATAGTCCTTTGTACAAAGCATTGTGTTCAAGCTCAAGAACTTTATCTAGCTTGTTTGATTCATGGACGGTCACATTTCCAAACATACTAGAAATGCCTTTAGAAGTCAAAATTGGAACCAAAATTACGTCACTAATATCTTCCTTAATGTCGTTCACATTCTTAACACACTGCTTTTGATTAGATGACTCACAAGTATTTATTTTCTTGAGATATCTTTTCGCAGTATCGCTATATGGACTACTCTCAGGAACTTCCTCTAGATTATTTTTTGCCTGGTTAACATCTCCAAGAAAATATAGTGTTATTCCCTTGCCAATGTATGCAGGATAATTTGGCGACTCTTCATTATCTTTTCTAACTCTTATTGCTTCTGTAAATTCATACAGAGCCTTTTTATATTCTTGTTTATTTTCCTTTTCATTACTGTCTTGATTTAGCAAAAGAGCAAAACCAAGATCTCTTCGCGCTTCATCATAGTTTCGAGATTATGCAAAATCTAGTCTGACGAGAAGTAAAAATTAAGAAAATAAAGCATCATACTATATTATTCACTAAGAAAAGATGGCAAATTTACACATAGTACGAATACTTTTTACAAAAATTAATATTATTGATTGGAAAAATATAGGACTAACTATCATTGTTGTTTATTCTAAGATAATTAAGTAACCAGGGCAAACGCATCTTAATTTTGAAGTTCTGACAGGGCAAGGATGTCGGGCCTCTGAGTATTCATACTCATTACTTTTCTAAGGCTTAACAGCAGAAGTTTCCAGAATTTAGATGCGTTTGCCCTATTGAAGTAACCAGAATCATGACAAAAATCTCAAATAATCTTGACAATACTGATAAAAATTTTCTGGCTACTCCAGAAGTTATCGAAATGTTATCCCAGGAAAAAAAACGAGTAACTAATACTCGCATAATATTTGTCTTGGGTGCTTTGATTATTCTGATTTTTTCTTACCGACAAAGTGAAATAAATTTTCTAGCTTTATTTCAAAGTAGCGGTAATATGGTTGAGTATATTCAATCTTATTTTCCACCTGATTTTTCCGATTGGAAAATTTATTTAGAAGATACAATAATTACTATTTCTATGGGTCTTTGGGGAACTGTTTTGGCAGCGGTCGCTGCTGTTCCTTTTTCTCTATTGGCATCAGAAAATATTAGTCCAGTTTGGATTGTACAACCTATTCGTCGAATTTTAGATGCCATGCGGGCGATTAATGAAATGGTGTTTGCTTTGATATTTGTAGTGGCTGTTGGGTTGGGTCCGTTTGCTGGTGTTTTAGCTTTATTTATTCATACGGCGGGTACTTTAGGAAAACTTTTTTCTGAGGCAGTTGAGTCAATTGAACTAGGTCCGGTTGAAGGAATTCGTGCTACTGGTGCGAGTAAAATTCAAGAGATTATATTTGGAGTAATTCCTCAAGTCATGCCTTTATGGACTTCCTTTGTTTTATATCGCTTTGAGTCAAATGTTCGTTCTGCTTCTGTTTTAGGAATAGTTGGTGCGGGTGGAATTGGTGTTTCTCTTTATCAAAGTTTTGGATCGTTTCAATATCAAAAAGTCTGTGCAATTTTAATAATCTTAATTTTGGCAACTTCCATAATTGATTTATTATCTGCAAAGTTGAGAAATTGGTTGGTTTAAAAATGATTGAAGCAAGGGATTTGATCTGATTTTGGCATTACTACCTCCAAAAAAGATGGCAATTGCTATAGAGTTTTATTCTACTTAATCATCCGGACATGATATGATTATTTATCTAACTGGTTCTATTATTTATTTCCTTTTTCTGTTAAATTTTGACTTTTTCTTCTGATTCTTTGATTTGTTCTTTTGATTTTTTGCTCGCTGCTGAACTACTTCCGGTGGCAGACCATAATCTCCATCACTAAAGTATACTCGCTCTACTATATTTTCCGGTTCTACTTCAATCCACAAACGGGCACCTCCAGCTTGACTATTATTAGGTTGATGAGGTTGATAAATGATTTGGCAAGGTCCATGAATTTTCAGAGCGTGGCAATAATCCTTTTTATCTCCTACCTTGACAGCAACTGCTGGATGAGAAGTTCCATTATCTCGGTTGTAATCTATAGTCTTTCGTAGAACATGAACAAAAGTATTAGCTGTACGCCTATTTTTATTCCAAGAGCCTTCAGGACCACGGCGACCTGGTGTAATTTCTGGCATTCCCCGCTTGTTTAATGGAATCATCCAACGTCTTCCATCTTTATAAGCATCTCGAACACGGCCTTGTTAGAGTCGATAGAGGCGTTCCCACCTCTACCTCTCCTTCAGAACCGGACGTGAGACTTTCATCTCATCCAGCTCCTCAATAACTCCATCCTTGTCATGGATACGTTGAGATCTCATCAAACTGATTCTTGTCGAAGGAACCATCTGATGCTGTCTTAGTGTGGTGGCAGTGTCTATGTAGAAGTTGTAGGTTATTGTATGTATCCTTTCCACCCTTGATTTTAGGTACTATGTGGTCAACTTCTAGTAGGTCTTCACTTGTAAAATGTAGACCGCAGTGGGGGCATTTTCCTTTTTGCTTCTTTATAAGCTTGGCTACCCTTGTTGGTGTGCCAGGGTATTCCCCTCGACGCTTGCTCCAATATTTCCAGTCACCGTTGTATGGACTAACTTCACCTTTGACTTTTGTGTGTCTTAGTAAATCTACATCTTGATACTCATAAATTGTTTGTCTGATTTTATCGGCAACCTTTAGGGTAGATTGTCTCTTGCCAAAACCTGCCATTGAAGCTCCGTTTATTTGATATAAATTAATTTCTATATCTTTATGGTTTTGGCTAGTAAAAAACTTAGAATGTGAGTCTCCAAAGATAACATATTTTTTCTTTCTATCTAAATTTTCTCTAGAAGTAGATACTAAACAATAATTAAACATACCTATCCTATAAACAAATAGACATTTATAATAATAAAAAATAAAATCGATTATCGTAGATTAATGATTAATTATTTCCCCTTACCGAATTATTAATTATTAATAATTATTAATTAAATAATTCAGGTTAAAAGCCTCCTCTTTCAAGGGAAAAAAAAGCGGTTGAGAGATGGCGAGGTCTCCCGCTCTTACAGAGCCGCTCCGCTTTTCATGTCGGCTCTTAGCCGTTAACGAAGTTATGCGCCAGCAAAACGCGAGCCTCCAATCGACCAAGAGAAGAAACAGTATTTCCTTGTATTCAATCAAGAACGGTTTCAACCAGAGGTAATTATACCAAGCGTGAAAAAAGAATGTTACGAATAGTAAGGAGGATAAAAATATTTTTCAGAAGATTTCCCTTTGACAAAGCGGTGCGACCCCGCGCCGTCTCAAGGCGCACTTGGTACCGCACCAAGAGAAAAAGATAATTTCCGCTGTAAAACATGGTATTAAAGGTATTCCCATGCGACTCCTGACTCCTGACTTCTGACTCCTAAAAAATTCCCTACTTATTTGTAGCAAACATTTATCAAAATGGTATTATCCATTATCCATTAATGAATCCCTCCTTTCCGGAGAGGTCTAATAAACTAACTCAATTGCACAACAGCTTGCTCATTTAACAAAGTTTCATTTGTCAATAAATCCTCCACAGTTATTCTCAAAAACCTAGACTCATCCACCCAAAATAAAACCTTAATTCGATCGCTTCCTGGATTACCTGGAGGATTTAATTGAGCAATATTACGACCTCCTTCTCTATCATTTAAAGGTTGTACTGAAGTTTGTTCTCCAGATATTTTTCTAGTAATCAGGCGATCGCCGTCAAAGTAAACTTCTGTACCTCCAGATTCAGCACCTAATTCTCCTAAAATTAATTCTATACTGGGCTGACTATTTACCGAGGCACCTAAAACTAATTCCACAGAATTAGTCATTGGATATGGTTGACCAGATTTTATTAATGGATGCCAATTATGAGCATTTTTCCTTCTATCCCAATAGCGGATACCATAACTGTGATACAAAAAATCTTTAACCTCTACTCCTTGAGTTAATTGCAACGCTCCCTGAGAAATTGCCTCAAAAGGTTTTTCACAACGAATTTTTCCCGCATCAAAATATTCCTTTACCCACCTCTGCACTGCCGGAATTTGTACCGTACCTCCCACCAACAAAACAGCATCAATTTCTGATAATTCTATTCCTTGTCTTTTTGCCTGCTGTAAAACCTGATTAATCGAATTATCAAGACTAGCAAAAAAACCATTTTCCGTGAGAATTTCCTCAAAGCCATCCCGCCCTAATTCCAACTCATAACTTTCCAAACTTTCATCATCAAAAAAAACTTCCGTCGCCTCTTGCTGTAAAGACAATTGAATCTTTAACTTTTCTGCCAAACGAGTAGTTAAAGGAGTCTTTTCAATACCTTGATTTTTAACAAAATAATCAACCAACCAATTATCAATATCTGAACCCCCTAAATTCTGTCCTGCCTTTGCCAAAACCCTCGCCGTTTTAGGCTTTTGATTTGAACTTTTACCAAAAGATTTTTCACCCCATTTCAAAATAAAACCCAGAGGTTGTTTTTGCATCGAATTATCCAACCGCACCAAAGATAAATCTAAAGTACCCCCACCAAAATCAACCACTAATAAAATTTTTGCATCTGCCATTCCATAACCTAAAGCTGCCGCAGTAGGTTCATCAATCATTTGTACCTGTTGAACTGCTAAAGACTGACAAACTTGCCCCAACCAATTACGATAAGCTTCAAAACTATCAACTGGAACAGTAAAAATTAAAGACTCTACTGGTAAAGGCACATTCAGAATACCAGCTACAACTTCTTGTAAAAATAACCTTCCTACTTGCTCAAAAGAAATAATCTGACCATCAAGTTCAGGTAAAAATCCTTGAATATTTGCACCAATACCCCGTTTAAAATTCCGAAAAAATCGAGAATCTGTATTAACATCGAAACCTTTATCTCTAACTTCTTGCCCTATTACAACTTTTTTTTCAGCAGCATTTTCCACATAGACTAAGCTAGGAATTAAAGGTGGATTTTGCCCAGAAATAATTGATAAGTTTGGTAACTTAATAGTTTCTGGTTGTTGAGTTGTTTGATTCCAACGGGAGATTACAGTATTACTTGTTCCAAAGTCTATGGCTATAGTCATTTAGTTATTTAAGTTAAATATTCTATATTTTGAGAATTATAGTAGATTTGGTTGACAAACAAAAATTTGACATGATATTGTAAGTATAATGGAGAAAGTGCGCTCATATATACTCAAATTAGATTTTGCCAAAAACAGCATATTTCCCAGGCAAAGCAAATTCTGAGTAACTCAAAAAAATCATGCAGTCTGGAAAAATCCTGAGAAACCACTACAAAATTATCCACACTCTCATCCACACTCTCGGAAGTGGAGGTTTTGGAGATACCTACTTAGCTGAAGATTTAGATTTACCAGGAAATCCGAAATGTGTCGTTAAGCATCTCAAACCTAGAGGAAGTAGAAGATGGGATTTACCTTTTCTGCAAAGATTCATCCCTTGGTTGAGCAACATCAAAAGTTCCGACCCAGAACTTTTAGCTATTGCCCAAAAGTTATTTGAGAGAGAAGCGCAGACTCTATACAAATTAGGCAAAGACTCAGACCGAATACCAAAATTATTCGCACATTTTCAGGAAGGAAGATAATTTTACCTAGTATCAAGAATATGGAGACACGCCCTCTGGCTTGGTTGGTTTTGACCTGCCAAGTAAAGGTGAGTCGTTGAGCCAAGAATCCCAGTCTCGCGATTACCGGGGAGTGTTAAAGTAGATTGGTTGACAAACAAAAATTTGACATGATACTGTAAGTATAATGGAGAAGGTGCGCTCATATATACTCAAGTTAGATTTTGCCAAAAACAGCATATTTCCCAGGTAAAGGTAAAGTCTGATAACTGAAAAAAATCATGCAGTCTGGAAAAATCCTGAGAAACCACTACAAAATTATCCACACTCTCGGAAGTGGAGGTTTTGGAGATACCTACTTAGCTGAAGATTTAGATTTACCAGGAAATCCGAAATGTGTCGTTAAGCATCTCAAACCTAGAGGAACTAAAAGAAAGGATTTACCTTTTCTGCAAAGACTCATCCCTTGGTTCAGCAATATCAAAAGTTCAGACCCAGAACTTTTAGCTATTGCCCAAAAGTTATTTGAGAGAGAAGCAAAGACTCTATACAAATTAGGGAAAGACTCATACCGAATACCAAAATTATTTGCACATTTTCAGGAAGGAAGAGAATTTTACCTAGTACAAGAATATATAGAAGGGCACGACATTAGTAGGGAACTTACGTCGGGGAGAAAATTAAGCGAGTCTTATACTATCGCCTTACTTGCAGGAATATTAGAAGCATTAGCAGTAGCTCATCAAAATAATATTATTCATCGAGACATCAAACCAGAAAATTTGATGCGTCGAAAGTCGGATAACAAAATAGTATTGATAGACTTTGGGGCGGTAAAAGAAATAAGTGTATTAACTAAAAGTCAACAACCAGGAACGACTACTTTAACTGTAACAGTCGGAACACCTGGGTATATGCCAAGCGAACAAAGTAACGGTAAACCTAAACTAAGTAGTGATATCTATGCAGTGGGAATGGTAGGAATAAAAGCACTAACTGGCAAAAATCCAGAAAATTTACCAACAGACTCAAAGACAGAAAATATTATCTGGCGAAATGAAGCACAAGTGAGTGACTACCTGGCAAATATATTAGATAGGATGGTGCAGGAATATTTTCCACAGCGTTATGAAAATGCGATGGAAGTATTAGAAGCATTAAATATTCAAACTCGACTACCTCCTCCACCTCTATCATCAGAACTAACACTAGAACCAACACCACAACAACCAACAACTACTCAAACAGAAAAAGTAGTAGTAAAACCCCAACCTAATAAAACGAATAAAACTAGAAGACAAATATTGATCTTAGGAGGTTTAGCAGGAAGTGGGTTTGTCGCAGCAATGTTAACTAAACGTTTCTCGGATAGAACACCTCCAGAAAATATTTCTACTTCCCAACCAACTTCAGAACCTCCCCTTCCACTATTAACATTAGGAGGTTTGGCAGTAGGTGGGTTTGTCGCAGCAATGTTAACTAAATATTTCTGGAGTAGAACACCTCTAGAAAATATTTCTACTTCCCAAGCAACTTCAGAACCAACCCCATCACCTTCCCCTCAACCAGAACCAAAATTTCCCATTCAGACATTTACAACTTTCACAGTTAACAGGAAAGGAGAAGTAATAAGTCGCCGTAAAGGTAAAGCAGAAGTAATGACAGAAAACCTCGGTAATGGAGTCTCTCTAGAAATGGTAAAAATTCCTGGAGGTAGATTTATCATGGGTTCTCCAGAGACAGAAGTAGGAAGTCATCTCCAAACTTTAAATCATCCCTCTTTAATCTCTGTATTTTTTTCCAATCGTTCCTTAACTTTAGCGATCGCCTGATTCAATATAATCCTGACAAATTCCCCATTGCCTAAATCCTAAACAACTATGAGAGAAGTCAGGGCAAAACAAGAATTTTGCTACGGATGTACGGATGAGAGAATCTGCATTTTGTGGAGCTACCAAAACGACGGGGAAAAGATTTTCCCCCTTGCAAGCAGAAAAAATTTCTGATACAATTTATTTAGTGGGTTCAACTCGCCCTTGCACATGACTTTTTATTCAACTAAGCAAAAACAAGTCAGAACTGAATGAGTCATATCCAAATTTTCAATCTTTGCTCTTTAACTACTGTATTTTTTCATCCTCATTGCTTAAGTGTAGTCCAGTAGTGGACTGTTTCAACTAATGGGTATGCATTAGGGCGGGTTGATAATTTCACTATTGCTTGTTCCGAATGTAAATTGCGATCGGGTAGCCTTCCGGAGAGAAATCGCCATTCAAGCTAGTTAAAGAGAAAGTTAACTTACTATCTTAGCATTTAATCAAAATTAGTTAAATTAATTTCTACTTTAAATAATCTCTACCTCTAGATAGAGATAATAATTATTCTACAAAAAATATATCTTTCAGACTATAGAGTAAATTCAAGTTGTATGCTCAAATTGGCAATTTTGTCTAGACAAATAAAATCAGACATTCTTATAACAAACAGAAAAAATAATTAATAATTCAAACAATAACAAAAGCCTATATAAACTCATCAACTTAAAACAGTTAAAACAGCTACAGCATGATAATATATATAAGAGTGTGGCCAAATAAGGCAACGTCAAACTGGTAAGACTGGGCATCATTTTCCAGCCAGAGCTTGCAATTGGCTTTAATACTGAAAAGCAGATAAGAAAGGAAGAACATCATGTCTTACGAACAACCAGCATTACCTTACGCAAAGAACGCTCTCGCACCTTATATATCAGAGCAAACATTAGAATTTCACTACGGCAAGCATCATGCCTCCTATGTGACCAAGTACAACAACATGGTCCAAGGCACAGAATACGATAGCAAGCCAATTGAAGAAGTAATCAAAGCAGTCTATGGTGACTCATCAAAAACTGGCATCTTCAACAATGCAGCCCAGGCTTGGAATCACAGCTTTTACTGGAATTGCATGAAGTCTGGTGGTGGCGGGACCCCAACAGGCGCTCTAGCTGATAAAATCAATGCTGACTTTGGTAGCATTGATAAATTCAAAGAAGAATTCAAAACCGCAGGCACGGGTCAGTTTGGTAGTGGCTGGGCTTGGCTAGTATTAGATAATGGCACTCTGAAAGTGACCAAAACTTTGAACGCAGAAAACCCACTTCATAAGGGACAAACTCCCCTATTAACAATGGATGTATGGGAACACGCTTATTATCTAGATTACCAAAATAAGCGCCCTGATTACGTTCAGACTTTCTTAGACAGCTTAGTTAACTGGGACTTTGTAGCTGCTAATTATCAAGCTGCTGCCTAAATTTCTCCAGTCAACTCCAAAACAGTCACGACTTGCCTCGTAGCTGTTTATGAATCAGAATAATATTTACCAAGTAGAGTCCAGTAGGGTGCGTTAATGAAATGTAACGCACCATCAGATTGTATAAAATCCTGACAGCTAAATTCTTGATATTGGATTAACCAATATTGGCTGTACAGATCAGTATTCCCATCCTAGGGAATGATGCGCCAACAACGGTAAACTCCCCTGAGAATTTCTTTTTGACAATCTTAATACTACCATTAATGACAACCTCAAAACACCACCACACTTTTTTAAGATTTATTTCATATATACCGATACTATTTTGCTAACAAATGTTAACAATGCACAGCAAGATCGCCTGCTGAGGGGTTATCTCCCAAAGTCTACAAGAAAACCTGTGGACGCTTTTTCAACACTTAAATCGTCTTGGTTATCGACTAAACAGAAGTTTTAATTACTTGACCATGCTAGGGGTAACTTATCTGGATAGCGGTTACATAGTGGCCTGGTTTTTCACCACAAACTACTCTGTCTGTATAGATTATAGCACAATCTATGCAACTAATCGGTATAACTAAATAAATGTATATGAATTTATGTTAACAAATATTAGTAAATCAACAATGGTTAATCAACCTTCTCAATCAAATTGTGCTATTTCTTAATCTTGAAATCAGTCTAGTTGCTTTTAATCTACTGGCAAAAGTATCAGGTATAGTAAAAGTTAAAGGCTAGGGGGATACAAAAATGGAAAAGCAGAAACAACCTATATTAACCAATGATGAAGTTAAGCAAATTTTTATTAAGGGCGTTAACATTTTTTTAGCAGGATCGGCAATTACATTAGTATTTGGATTTATCATTTGGTTTGTCCATGGAACAATTATGGTTTCTGATTTATCAGAGAAAATTGTTGCCAAAGGCTGGGGTGCTTTAATTGCAGCGATGGCTGTATTTTTATCTTTTATTGTACCTTCAATTGTTACTCTTTTCGGATTTGGGGTAATGGCATTATTAGTTTGGTGGTTATCTCGCGTTTTTTCCCAATATGAGGAATTTCAACCTACTGCTTTAATTGTTTATCAATTAGTAGCACCTGTGGGAATGATAGCTGCTTTAATTTTAGCTTCACCAGTGTTAATTTCCTATGCAGTTATTCGTTTATTTAATGGTAGTGGGCAAGCATTAATTTCGGAAGTGAAAGAAGCATCAAGTATTTTATTACCAATTGAGTCCCAGAATAGTTTTATAGCAGGTAGTCAAGAGGTTATAGCATTGGGGGCAGCTAACAGGAAACAGGTCAGGAATGATGAGCAATTTACAGAATAGTAGGAAACGAATAATATGTTTTATCTAATCAAATAAATACGATTGTAAATTTCAGGAATATATAATCTTTTTGTAGTATTTCCTACTCTAATATAAAATTATAATACCTTTGTATTTATTAGGTTGAATAAACAGCTTTTTTAGCACTATTTTAACATCTAAAATACACATTTCCTTTGTTTCTAAGCTTTCCCAACGAATTTTGATGTATTTGTTAATGAAATTAGAACGTATATACTCAGAAATTTAGATGGATTAATGTTTGTTGAAATACGTCTAAATTTTTCTTAGATAATAAATAAATATCTTTTGATAAACCGAAGATATTACCATTATATTCAAGCCCTATTAATAATATTATTGGTTGAGAATTGAGGAAAGCAACTATATAATTAAATAAGCATGTATCTAATAATCTTATGTTACTTCTTATATTAGGATTCAAATGAATATTCGTCATAAAATTCTACATCAAACAAACCTATTAAAATAGATGAATTATATTAGTCGTCGTCAATTTATTCAGTATAGTAGCCTAGCTATTGGCAGTGGTATATTAACAAGTTGTGCTAGTGCTAATAACTCCAATTCAGTAGCTAAAACTGACAAAAATCTTGACAAAGTTACTTATGGAACTAACTGGTATGCCCAAGCCGAACATGGAGGTTTTTATCAAGCAATTGCTACAGGAATTTATGAAGATTATGGTTTAGACGTCACTATTAGAATGGGAAATGCTCAAGTGAATGGAACTCAACTATTAGTAGGAGGTGCAATAGACTTTTATATGGGATTTGGTATCGAAGCAATTAGTTCTGTAGAAGCAGGAATTCCTACTATTACAGTTGCAGCTATTTTCCAAAAAGATCCCCAAGTATTAATTGCTCATCCAGGAGTAGGAAATGACTCTTTAGAAAAACTAAAAGGCAAGCCGATTTTAATATCATCTTTAGCTGAAAAAGGCTATTGGCAATTTCTCAAAACTAAGTTTGGTTATACAGACGAACAGAGACGTCCTTATAATTTTAATGTAGCTCCTTTTCTAGTAGATAAAAATGTAATTCAGCAAGGTTATCTAACATCAGAACCTTTCACAATTCAGCAAAAAGGAGGCTTTGAACCAGTAGTTATGTTATTAGCAGATGCTGGCTATCAACCTTATGCTACTACGATAGAAACAACAAAAGAAATGGTAGAAAAAAATCCCGATTTAGTTCAGAGATTTGTCGATGCTTCTATCAAAGGTTGGTATAGTTATTTAGAAAATCCCGAACCAGCAAATCAATTAATTAAAAAAGATAATCCAGAAATGAAAGATGATTTATTAGCTTATAGTTTAGAGAAAATGAAAGAATATGGTATTGTTATTTCTGGAGATGCTGTCACAAAAGGTATCGGTGCTATGACAGACCAACGCTGGAAATTATTCTTTGATAGTGTAGTAGAGGCAGGAGTAATGAAGCCAGATACTAACTATAAAGAAGCTTTTACTTTACAGTTTGTTAATAAAGGAGTAATGGATAATTAATAATTAATAATTATTAATTAATTATTAGACATCTCCAGAAAAGGTTCTCAAACTTTTACCCTGATATTCAAAAATCGGGATTTTTGGAGAAGTCTATTCGAGATAGTTTTCATTATCTATTAATGAAGCTGAGAGTTGAGAGCTAATGGTTGAATACTTACCAGTAAGTTATTTTGACAACTAATAACTGATAACTGATAACTGAAAAGAGGTAAATTATGTCTATTAATCTCAGTAAAGGTGAAAGAGTAAATCTTTCCAAAGAATCTCCTAATTTAACACAAGCTGGTATTGGATTAGGATGGGATGTAAATACTACAGATACAGGTTCTGCATTTGACTTAGATGCTTCTGTATTTATGTTAGGAACTAATGGCAAAATTCCTACAGAAAAATACTTTGTTTTTTACAATAACTTAACATCACCAGATACTTCAGTTAAACATTCAGGAGATAGTAGAACAGGAGAAGGTTCGGGAGATGATGAAGTAATAGAAATTGATTTAACAAAAGTAGACCAAGCTATTCAAGAAATACTATTTGTAGTAACTATCCATGAAGCAGATGCCAGAAGACAAAACTTTGGACAGGTAAGAAATTCTTTTATTAGAATCTACGATATTACTACCGGAGAAGAAGTAACTAAATATGAATTAGAAGAAGATTTTTCTAGAGAAACCGCCTTGGAATTTGGCAGACTTTATCGCAAAGATAATGATTGGAGATTCCAAGCTGTCGGACAAGGTTATAATTCTGGTTTACAAGGATTTGTTGATAAATATGCGTCTTAGCCTAAATTGTAGAGAAAATTAGGTAAGAGTAGCCGACTTAGTTTTTCTTAAGTATTGACTTCTTAAGTATTGACTAGATAGTTTTGGTTAGTGTAAATTTTAAGTCTCATTGATACTTGAAAAAGTATAATTTCAAAGGCAGTAAAGTTTGATGGATTCTTATCTCATAAGGAAATACAAAGTGTCAGAACAATACGGAACACCTTTATATATGTAAAATTTCAGCCAAATTGGGCTTCGAGATGCTAAACTTTGGCAAAATATGGGTATAAATTTCAGAATACTCTATACTCCAATACGGTTCAGTTAAGGATTTTTTTGACAGTTCTGTAGTCTGAAAAGCCTATCTAATGGTTCCATATCATAGGAGTTTTCGTCTTAAATGAACCGTATTGCTCTATACTCTAGAATCGAAATACTAATTTAACTATCTGCCAGAAGTTGGCTCAATCTGGCTCAATCTAAGATGTGAGGTGGAGCTTATTAGTTTAATCACAATTTGACCAATTTTGCCATTCACAATTATCAGGCTGATGTGGTATATCAAGGTAGAACGATCGAGTCAATTTGTTCCTATGGAAAAGTGAACAACTTTTTCATAATTAACTTATGAAAACTAGAAACAGATATGCAGAAAGTCGATTTTGAGATACAATTACCAGAAACTGAAAGGGTTCGCAACTTACCAATCCATGAAGAATACTTTTGGTTTAAGCAAAATGGCACAAAACGCAAACTGCGGTTACACGACTATGTAGATGTGTACCAAATTCCCTATCTCTATGAGCATCTGATGGAAAAGTTGGACAGCAAATCCCATACTGTCCTGACTTCTTTATTGGTTAAACAATTTATCCAAGCAGGTGGCACAGTTGAAGATATGGTAGTCCTAGATATCGGTGCAGGAAGTGGCTTAGTAGGCAAAACTCTAGCTGACTTAGGAGTGAAATCAATTGTGGGAATTGATATTCTTCCTGAAGCAGCACAAGCAGCTCAAAGGCAGTATCCTGGAATTTATGAGAACTACTATGTTGAGGACTTGACCAAATTAACGGAAATGACTAAGCAGGAATTAAATGCTCGAGAATTTAACTGCCTAATTTGTTGTTCAGCTCTTAGTCAAGGCCATGTTCCGGCTGATGCTTTAAGCGTAGTTTATAATCAGGTTGCCCCTAATGGATTTATTGCCTTCAATGTAGCCCAGTATTTCTGGGAAGATAATACTGAGAATGGGTTTCGGCAACAGCACTCTTGGGTAGAAGATAAAGCTGTTTTTGAGGTTATGCAGATGCACCCCTACCGACACAGATTTTATACAGACGGACGCCCCCTAGAATATTTAGCTATTGTCGGTCGTAAGCGGTCTAGTTTCTAGAAAACTAGCTTTCATAAGGTCTCGGTCTCAGTTGGTTGCGACCGAGGATTAATTAAATAAGTAGAAAAAAGGCAAATGGAAATGCTAGAAAACTTCAAATCCCAAGGTGAAGTGATTAGTAAAATACTGGATTTAAAAAAGAAGATATGGTCAGGGTATTTTGCAGAGCCAAAAATCAAGAAAAATTTTGAGTCAGAAATCTCCTATGACTTCCTAGTTTACGACCGATTATTACGCAAGTATAATTGTCAACCTCGCGGAGCTTTATATCTGGGCGGACATAAAGGGGAAATGCTGTTAACATTAGTTTTATTGGGATTCAAGAAAATTTTAGTAGTTGAGCCACAACCGGAATTGTTTGAGCAACTTCAAGAGAGAGTTGCTTTAATAAATGAGTTTATCAGTAGTTATGACAGTCTGATTGATGGTGAGCAAATAACCTTAATTGAGGCTGTTCAATGTGGGGTTGGCGCTCTTAACAGTGAAGCAAAATTTTATATTACATCAAAATCACAATTAAGTTCACTCTTCAAACCAATAGAAGAAGTTATCAATGAGGAAACTATTTATTCTGAGAGTAAGGTAAGTATCGATAATCAGATCGTTGTACCGATCAAAACGGTTGACAGCTTAATAGAAGAATCTTCTGGGGATGTATTAGAGTTTAATTTTTTATATATGAATATTCAAGGAAGCGAACTACAAGCTTTGGAAGGCGCTCAAAAAACACTTCCTCACCTAGATTCAATCTATCTGGAAAAAAATCTGACACCTCGTTATCAAGATAGTCCTAAACCTGAAGAAATAGACAATTACTTACTCAAGCATAATTTTGTTAAAGCTTGGGGATACCTTCTGTCAGACTATGGCGTTAGTTATGACTTTTATATTAATAAGAAAATAGGGAATAGGGAATAGGGAATAGGGAATAGGGAACAGGGAACAGGGAACAGGGAACAGGGAACCCACCCCTTACCCCTCCTGGGAGGGGAATAATTGATAATTTCTGTGGAATAATTGATTTGATTTTTTATTATTGGAGATGTCTAATAAAACTAAAAACGAATAGTTCCAAAAGTAGTCTTCCACAGTAAATATATAGATAGTTAGCGCCAAAATGATATCAACAAACTTAAGTCAGGATAATTCTAGCAATTTAGTGTTTTCAAATGAAACTTTGCAAAAGTCAGAAACTTGGGAAAAGTTAAAAGAACTTCATATCTTAGGAGAAATCAAACCAGGAGACAGGATATCGACAGAAACTGGAGAGATAACAAATACCTTGAGTCGATTAGCTAAAATGTTTGCTGGAGAATATCAAGTCATTCAGAAGACTCTTGCTGATGGAAATTTTCAACAGGAATTGCTCAGAATATCTCCCCCGATCACAGCCAACATTTGCTATGAAATTCCAGAATCAACGGAACAGTTAGCAAGTCAGCTCAAAGAATACGGTCATATCTTAATTAGAACAGGTAAACCATTGGATCACGATGAAATTGTTAAGTTGATAGGAGGAAGCAAAAAGCTGATGAATTATAGATATGGGAATCAGGAGCGCAAACAAATTCCTGGTTCCACCTATTTGAATGTTACGCCTTGGCAGAAAGAAATGGATATACTACCCCACAATGAATTAACTTATCATACAGAGTTTCCTCAGAATGTTTGTTTCATCTGCAAGCAACCTGCTGAATATGGAGGTGAGACAACAATATATGATTGCCAGCAAGCTTTTGCTAATTTATCTCCCAGTTTTCAAAAGGAAGCGATAGAAAGGAATATAATTTTTGCCAAAAAATATGTTAAACAAATAAACCACGGGAAATATAGTAGTTGGCAACAGATGTTTGATGAAAACATGACTGCGGAAGAGGTAATCGCACATTGGACTAAATTGGGATATACTTGTTTGTTACATCAGGAATCAGAAAATGGAGAAGTAATAGATATTGTAGAGACTCAGATAGAGCGACCAATTGCTTATAATCACAATGGCAAAACTTGTTTACACTCAAGTATTGTGGGAGTTGCTGCTTATTGGTATCGGGAAATATGGAAGGATAAGGAACCGCAAGTGATTCTCAGATTTGAGAATGGGGAGTTATATCCGGAGGAGCGAGTCCAAGAAATGGAGGAGGCGATTAAATCAGCACGGATATTCTATAATAACTGGCAAGAAAATGATGTGTTAATTTTGGATAATCCGAGAATAGCTCACGGACGACTTCCTTTTAGAGGCGATCGCGTAGTTGGTGTATTGATGGGAGGAAAAGGGAGTTTTGAATTTCAAGAGAATGGTTGGGTAGTTGAGGAAAAATAGAACTAGATATTTCCTCAACGGTCTAGTTTCTAGAAAACTAGCTGTCATAAGGTATTGGTCTCCATAGACTGAGACCGAGGGTTAAATTTCGATTCTTGTACAGTAGGTTGCAAATTATTAAAAGCTAGGTAATATTAGGAATTTTAGCTAATGGAAAACTAGGGGATGGATTATCATTTTTCAGTCTAGGGGCAAGCTTTTCATAAACTTTTAAATTTCTATATTTATCCTCAATAATAAGCTACCTCCTACAGGTATTTTACGCTCGCAAATTAATACATAATCCCTCGTCCTTTTTCATTAAACTCTTGAAAAGTTTGTTCTGATAACTCCTGGGTAGTCATTGCCTGCAAAACAGAAAATGGTAATGTCAGATGATTAGCACCCGCTAATAAAGTTGCCACAGCTTCATCAGGAGATTTTACACTCGCTGCTAAAATTTCTGTAGCGCTACCTTCAACTACCTTTGCCATCTCTCGCACTAACTTTAAACCATCCCCCAATAGTCTAGTCGCTCGGTTAACATAGGCGATCGCATATTTAGCACCTGCTTCTACAGCTACTACTGCTTGAGCTGGATGATATATCCCGGTAACCGAACAGTTAATATCTTCAGACAAATGAGATACAACTTGAAAACCAGTAGCAGTTGCCGGAATTTTCAGAACTATTTTGTGACCAATTAATTTTGATGCAGCTTTCGCTTCTGCTATCATGTCATCAAAGTTAGTAGCAGTAAGTTGATAATATAATTCTCCAGAAACAATTTCTGAAAGTTCCTTTAATGTTGCTTCTGGAGACAGATCGCTTTTTGCCAGCAAAGTTGGGTTAGTTGTCACCCCAGATATCCAACCAAATTTACTGGCAACTCTTGCTTCTGTTACTATTGCTGAGTCAAGGTAAAGAACCATTTTTTCCTCCTCTTAAAAATTATCAAAAAATTAATCTGGAAAACTTGAGATAAACACAGTTTCTCTGACTGGAAAATTAAGATATAAAGCCTCTTATACCAAGGGTCATTTCAGTTATCAGTTATCAGTTAGCCTCCTATGGTCGGAACTGCGCAATTCAGTACCTCTGCAATAAGGAGGCTTGACATAAGGAATATTCTCTTTTCTCTTGGTCGATTGCAGGCCAGCGAGGAAACCCGCTCTTGCAGAGCCGCTTCGCGACTTGAATTGCGAAGCGTTAACGCACGTTGTGCGGAACGCTAAACGCCATCCCATCCTAGGTTATGCTCTGCAAACGACCGCTTTTTATCCCCTTAAAAAGGGAGGCTTTAGACCACAATCTTTCGGTAAAAAATGATGCTATATCATGGTGAAACTTCAATTATTAAGTCATTAATACAGGCAAAATGACCTTTTTGATAATTAGCACCCCAGGAGCGTGTTAATTATTCTGTTTGTCCTGCATTGTAATGAGGTAATTATTAATTATAGCAATGTGCGCTGGCATCTTTACACATTATTTTTTGTAGACCTTTTCGCTTACTGCACTTTGAACTCGAAGTTGTAAATATCTGAGCGCTCATTGCTATATTAGAGTTGTCGCTAAATAGATGAAAAAAATCGCTCAAATTAAGAAACAGTAATAATTCCAGGCGTTTCTATCCATGAATATCTAAAATCCTTATATGACAAGAGTTTGCCAGTTTTTTTGAGTTATAAAGCGACAAGTCTATTAATAATTAATTATTAATAATTAATTATTAACTAATCCCCTCAAAAGGTCCTAAAAAAGTTGGTTTAGGGCGAGTAATATGAACTTCCCATAATGCTTTTAATACTGCCAAAACTTCACGCAGAGAATAACGTTTCATAGAATCATTTCTAAATTTTCCCCAATCTGGTGTACCTAAACCTAGAGCATCTACTCCTAGTTGACGACAGGTATAAACTGCACGAGGTAAATGATAGTTTTGAGTTACTAAAACTGCTTGGGTAATCCCAAATATTTCTTTTGCTCGATAACAACTTTCATAAGTGCTAAAACCAGCATAATCTAGAGTAATATCTTCAACAGATACACCATGATTAATAGCATATTCTTGCATGGCTTTTACCTCATTATAATTAGGGGTGCTATTGTCGCCAGTCATCAAAATTTTTTTAATGCTACCAATGTTGTATAAATTAACTGCTCCTTGTACTCGGTCAGCTAACATTGGTGTGGGAGTACCATCTTCCCAAACTCCTGCCCCAAAAACTATGGCAATAGGTTTAGCTGGTACTTCTTCTGGATTTTTGTAGCGATATTTGCTTGTAGCTACTTTGACGTAAAAGTTTAAAACCAGAGGAATTAATAGTATTGTTAATACTATTAACGAGAAAATTAAGCGTTGATTTAGTAACAATAATTTAGGTAACATAGGCAATAATTAATCAAAAAAATAATACTAATTAAATGGATAAGATTGATGAAAAATTAGGATTTCAAGTAATAGTAAAAGGAATGATAAGTAGTCTAAGAGAAAAAAAGGGATTTATTTCATTAATGGATAATGGATAATTACCTCTGGTTAAAACCGTACGGGAATTGAATATAAGGAAATATCCTAGCACTTTTCTCGCATTGGTGATTGGATATGGCGTTTAGCGCTCCGCACAACGGGCGTTAACGCGCAGCGACATGAAAAGTGGAGCGGCTCTGCACTCTTCGGGAAACCTCGCCATCCCATCCTAGGTCATGCTCCGCTTTCCGACTGCTCTCTTGGTCGATTGGAGGCTAGCGTTTCGCTGCGCGACATGAAACGCGAAGCGTCCCGGAGGGAACGGAGACCTCGGCATCCCATCCTTCGGAATGCTCCGCTTTCCGACCACTTTTTCCCCTTTATTGGGGAGGCTTTAAAGGGTGAATTATTTAATTAATAATTATTAATTATTCGGTAAAGGATGGTTTTGGGTCTCGTGAGAAATACTATCAATCTGGCCGCCATAACTCCGATATCCTTTTCCTGGCTCTACTTTAGAGACTGTTTGTAAAATAAGTCTTAACAGAGCAAATAATGACTAAAATCTAAAAGCGGTAGTACTTCAAGAGATTGAAATTTCCTAGATACCAGAGGTTTAAAGGTACATATATTCCCAGATTTTTAACTTACAAATAGTTGTCTTGATTTCTTCCTCCCTCCATACCTATTCCCTATTCCCTGTTCCCTGTTCCCTGTTCCCTATATCCTTTTTATATTTCCTTTACAAACAGTCTCTTATACTTTGTCATATACCTCATTTTTTCTTCCACACCCTACTTAACAGAAAATAGATGTTTTTGCATCCCTATAATAGTTATTAACTATTCTCAGTTCATAAATTCCCAGATCCAGTTTTTTCAACTTTCAGAATTAACTTATCTAGAAAAAAATCTGGTAAAATTCCTGATTTTTTTGATTTTGTTCAGTGATGAAAGTCTACAATAAAAGTCAAATATATTACGATATAAAAAATTATAAATTCATCTTTAATTTAACTTTTAATTTATAGAAATTGAAACACAAGTTAGGAAATTTATAAATTATCAAACTCAGTCAGAGATTATTTTTGACTTTTGCCTTGGGCGTAGCGCTATACTTCTGATGTGCTAAACCAACAGCTTCAGAAATAGAATTTAATTCCTCTTCATCTAACTTTTGTAGTAATCCCTGAAGAATTTTTTTGACAATTCCCGGTCCTTGATACACCCAGCCTGTATAAACTTGAATTAAACTTGCACCTGCAGTAATTTTATCCCAGGCATCTTGCGCAGTAAATATACCACCTACACCAATAATTGGTAATTTTCCCTCTGTTTCTTGCCAGATGAATTTAATTATTTCTGTCGATTTTTTGGTTAATGGTGACCCACTAATTCCACCCGCTTCTTCAGTTACAGCTTTACCTGTTGCGGGAATAATTTTAGTTTTTAATCCCTCACGATTAATAGTTGTGTTAGTGGCAATTATACCAGATATTTGATATTCTTTAATGATGTCTAGTATTGAGGCGATCGCTTCAGTTTCTAAATCAGGTGCAATCTTAACTAAAAGGGGCTTAGTTCCTTGATTTTCTCCTTGCAAAAATGATAAAATTTTACTTAAGTTATCGGTATTTTGTAGAGAACGTAATCCCGGAGTATTAGGAGAAGATACATTAACAACAAAATAATCTCCCCAATCTTTTAACAATCGAAAACTATCTAAATAATCTGTTGCTGCTACCTCTAAAGATGTTATCTTAGATTTACCAATATTTATACCATAAGGAAAGAAAGAAGGAGGAATAAAAGAATTATTTTCTTGTATGCTTAGACCCCCTAGATTGTTTTTTGCTTGACCTTGTAATCTTATAGCTAGAGCAGCAGCTCCTTGATTATTAAATCCCATTCGATTCAAGACAGCCCAATCTATTGGTAAACGAAACAATCTTGGTTGAGGATTTCCTGGTTGTTCATGGAAAGTGACTGTACCAAGTTCAGCAAACCCAAAACCTAATCGAGGCCAAGCATTAATGGCCACACCATCTTTATCATATCCTGCGGCCAAACCTACGGGATTTTTAAAGTTTAATCCCCATAAAGTTTGCTCTAGGCGAGTATCTTCAAAACAGAAGAATTTCTCCATCATTGTCTGAAGCCTACTTATCGTTTGAGAGTCGGAGTGAGTATCCATAAAACTGAGAATATTTAGGAGTCGATGATGTACCCATTCTGGCTCGGCTTTTAATCCAGAAAATAGAATCGGAAGTACGACAGAACGATAAATATTTAACACTTGATTCTGAATAGTAGTTGACAATTAAAAACTCAAAATTAAAACTCAAAAACCCTAAATTGTATAATCTTGAGGTTATTGAGATTTTGCTGATGAGAGAACAATAGTTAGTTCGTTTTATTAATATATCATTTACTTGGTTGAATATCTAAATAATTAAGAATCAAATAAACTTTTATAATCTCAAATAAATATTATTTATACAATTGAAATTAAGTTAGGAGAAGCAATATATGTTCAAAAAAAATAAATCAGAAAAAAAAGACAATAATCTGATTGATATAGAAAGTATAATTAGGACAATAAGAGAAGAAGAAGACATTGATTTTGCCATCAAAAAAATTATCATTTATCTACAGTCAGAGTTGGAATTTTGTTTGATTTGGGTGGGTTTATATGACAGATTAGGAAATAAAATAGTTGGCAAAGGAGGAATCACTCCTAATGGTGAAATTTCTATTCTCAAACAAAAATTTACAATTAGTGAGGGAGATGTATTAGAACAAGTATTAATGGAAGGTAAAGCACTTAAAATAGCTGACTTAAGCGCTGAAAAGCAAGTAGGGGGATGGGTTAAAATAGCTCAAACCTATCACGTTAAAGGAACGATTTTATTTCCCATATCTTACAAAGAAACATCTTTTGGCGTTGTTTTAATGGCTTCACAAAATAGGGGCATATCTCTAGACTCAGGAGAAAAAGCACTACTATCTTTAATCTGGGGAGAATTGGGGTACACATTAGACAAAATACAAAAAGAATGGCAACAGAAGCAAACTAAACGACCCGATGAACCCATACTCTCATTACTTTCTCAATTAGGAGAATTAACAACCCTAGACCAACGTCTGGAAGCAGTTGTAGAAATCACTCATAAATTTTTGCAGCCATCCCGCACAAATATTTACTGGTATTATCCAAATGGTCGCTACTTCTGGCGTCGTGCAAGTAATCGCCAAGTAATCGTAGAATGGAGTGACTTCAAACGTCCTGCTTCTGGTATTACACTGCAAGATTTAGGTGAGTTATATCAGATATTAGTAAAAGGGAAAATTGTTTGTGTCGGAGAATATTACAGCTCTGTAGACAACGAGATTACTCAACTACTGCTCCGACAAATCAAAGCTCGTTGTGTATTAGTAGCACCTATTATCTTAGAAGACGAACTATTAGGGTTTATCACTATAGAAGAACAACACAACCGTCCGTGGCAAGATGATGAAAAAAACTATTTGCATGGAATAGGTCAACTGGTAGCTTTAACTTCTCCCCTATCAGAAATGAAAGACAAAATTTCCCAAGCCAAAATAGATCAGACTTTAACTGCAGGGATAACTCGGGCTATTTATTGTGATGATGGCTGGCACAAAACTATCCGAACAACGGCGGAAAAACTATCTCAACGTTTAGGTGCCAAATATTTTATGTTAGCTATTCGCAAGAAAGACCAGTTTGAAGTTATTTATCAAAATCATTCTATTCAAAGTCGAATAATTACAACTCCTCTACCCTCTCTTAGCAAAGAAGATATGACGTTGATAGATCGACACACCGAAGTAGTAGGAATTGAAAATTGGTCAGAGAATCATATATTGGTTGCTTGGCAGGAAAATTTTGAGAAACTAGGAGTACGCTCTCTGCTATTGTGCAGCACAAGAGGAACTAGGAAACAGGAGGAAGAAGAATCTGCTATAGACTATCAAGACAATGAGTACGATCGACCCGAAGGAATCGTAATTATTGGTTATGATGCTCCTCGCAGTTGGAATCGCAATGAGCGAGAATTGGTGCAAATTGCTAGTCAACAGTTAGGTTTTATTTTGCATCAAAGAGACATGAATCAGCGAATTAATCAGCAACAGCAATATATCCAATATTTGCAGTCTGGTTTAACTGCTTTGCAACCCACCACAATACTCGGAAATCCCACAAAAGTATTGATTAACTCTTCCAACTCCTCATTTTTGCAAGAAATTAAAAATTTGGCACCAGTCGGAGAACAAAGTGTATTAGAAAATTTATCCCTAGATCATCTCGAACGTAGTTTTATCCAATTTATTGCTCAAGCAATTATGGAAATAGGAGAGATCAATCCGCAAACTGTTCCCCTAGTTGCTTTGCTTGCTTGGTATCCTGCGTCGCAAACAGGCAGAATTATGAGTTATAGTTATGCCGACTCTAATATTACTAGCACTGGCAAAATTTCCATTCCTGTTCGCACCGATGTTTGGATTCAACAAATACTTTCTAGCAATGATTGGTTGCATTTGAATGTAAGTGAAGTGCCAGCTAAAACTTTGCGGTGGCTAAATATTTTTGATAGTGGTCAGGTTGTAGTAACTGCTTTGCGTACTGCTGCTGAACATCAGCCAACAGGTATATTATTATTGGGCGATCCCCACAGAATTTTATGGCAAAAAACAGAAGTTTTGCAGTTAGAAAATTCTCCTGCTAAAACTTTGAAAAATTTACTAACTACTTTGGTTTCTCAGTTTGCCTGGTCACGTCGCTATTTAATTGTCAAGACTACTTTGGAATCTCAGCGAGAAGAATTAGAGTGGTTGAATTGGTATAAACAAAGGCGTTTAGAAGAACTTTACCGTACTGTTGGTTCTGGTTTTAAACAGTTAACTGAACTAAATAATATTCCGGCTGAAAATTCTACTCAACAAAAAGATATGCTAGCCAATCTACGTTATCAGCAATTACTACGGCAAATTGGAAATGTTTTATCATCTACTACCTCATTATTGAAAGAAGAAAAATGGCGTTTACAGGCAAATTATGACGTTGTATCTGTGGCTAATTTGTTGAGGCGATCGCTGACTCGCATTGATTCTCAACTCAAAAAAAGACAATTACAATTAGAAGTTCATCGGGAAGGAAATTTAACTATTTATGGAGATAGTATTAAATTAGAATTGGTTGTATATGAGCTTTTGATTAGTGCTTGTCGTCGTTCTACAACAGGAGGAAAAATCGATATTAAATGCCAGACTTTAGATGAAGAATGGCTAGAAATTTCTATTCTTGATGAAGGAAATATTAATCCCCAATTAATTGCTGAATTTAATGCTGGTTCTATACCTGATATATTAGAATCTTCTCCTCTAGTTACACCCCCAGGCAAACATTTGATTATCTGTCGGCGAGTCATGCAACAAATGGGAGGCAATTTTGAGCTAGAGTTGGGCGAAGGTGGTTTAGTAGAAAGTCGGTTACTGTTACCTTTAGCTCATATTTGATTTGACAATAGGGAATAATATCAAATCTGGTTGAATACTTATTATATGGTTGGGAGAGATGGGGAGATGGGGAGGTAGGGAGGTAGGGGGATTAAATATTGTATAGATAGAATTATAAACATATATTATATAACTGGATTCTATATGACTCCTAATTACAATATTACTATTTTTTAAGTTGAGTTGAGGTAACGAAACCCAACAAGTTTAATTTTCTATAATTTAACTGATACTATTGGATTTGTATAACCCCTTAAAAAATCTTGACATTTACTTATAATGCTCACAAGTGCTAAAATGAATTAAGGTTGAAAGTAACTCCCAGAATTGACAAAGAGGATTGATCAAGTCAGCACTCAGAAGTCAGAAATAAAAATTAGTGGGAGTTTCAACCTCCCACTAATTTTAATCCGCTCAAATGAAATTTATAGTGGGGGAAAGATGAAGTTAGAAGTTTGAAGTGTGTTAGCTCCGCATTCCGCAGGAAAGTCGGAACTAATTAAGAATTAGTTAGAAAATTAGTGACTCCGAAAACTGAACATTTAGGAAAACTTTGCGCCTTCTGACTTGGCTTTTAGGGGTCTTAAACTCTATTTCAACGCCTAGGAAATAGAAAGTAAAATTTTCTTTTCAATTTTCTGAAAAACTTCTGAGGGATGACTTCCTATGTCTGACGGAGGAGTAGAGCGATCGAGACTCTTTTACTTATTACTAAAAATTAATAATTTAAGATATGACATATCAAGAAAAATCAGAAAATTTAACTTCATCTAATTCTCTTACAGCTATTAATATAATTGAAGATTGTACCAATAAAATATTGGCTCATATTTTCGACCCTAATATTATTCAGTTTCAAAATAACTCAGATATTCTGAGTGTCAGAGAAAGTCAACTACTGGCAACAGCTATTGAAGATTTACAGATTAACTACAAAAGACAGAAATTATTACCTCTTCAAACAGCGAATATAGATTTTATTCTTGGTCGATATAATTATGCTAATAGTCAAATAGAGCCAGCATTAACAAATTTTAAAAATAGTCAAGCAATATGGCAAAATGGTACAAAAATTTTACCCGGAGAAATAGCAACTCAACAAAGGAATAATCAGCTAGAAAAATTAGGTGCAGTCCAGTTCCATATAGGATTATGTTACTATCATTTAGGCACTGTAAATACCGAGTCAAAACAAAAAAATTATTATTGGCAGCAAGCACAAGATAATTTCCAGCAAAGCTTAGACTTATTTAGTCAAATAGATCGGCAAGAGGTAGTAGCTAAATTTATTGGTAAAAAAGGAGAAGTTCTACAAAAATTAGAAGCATGGAGCGATTTATATAACCTTGCTCAACAGGCTTTAGATTTACATCTAACTTATGGTAAAGAAGAGCAAATTGCTCAAGATTACGGATTTTTAGCTGAAGCTGCAATGCATGAATCAAAATGGGCACATGCTAGTCAATTAGCAGAGTTAGCAGTTGCCATTCAAAATCAGTCTTTGGGAGACCCTCTAGAAATTGGGCAAGATCAAAATTCTTACCTCTCAATTTTAACTGAATCTCAGCAGAATTTGAATGAGTGGCAAGCTACTATTAATCAACTAGAAAAAGCGCGACGGCAAACCAACCCATACCATGATTTGCAATCTTATCTTTCCATATTAAAAGCATTAAGAAAGCTTTATTTTGAACAAGATAAATATGGAAAATCTGCCAGAATTAAAGAAGAACAATTAAAAATTGAGTATGAGTATGGGTTAAGAACTTTTGTAGGTATAAATCCATTACAAGCACAACAAGATTCTAATGGTAGCGCCATAGTTGCTAGAGAAATTGAAGCTTCCGGTCGCTTAGAAGATGTCAATAAATTAGTAGCAAGAATCAAAAGTAAAGAGCATCAACTAATAGTAATATATGGTGCATCTGGTGTGGGTAAGAGTTCTTTACTTAATGGGGGCTTAATACCTGCTTTACTCCAAGAAAAATTAGACGATAATCAACTAATTATACCCATACCACTGCGAGTTAATACTGATTGGATTAGAAATCCTGACCCCACAACTTGGAATCTGGAATATGTACTAGAGACATTGGTTAAAAACAATCAAAAAAATAATTTAAAAGTATTAATTTTAGACCAGTTTGAAGAGTTATTTACTGTTTGTCCAAAAATAACTCAAAGATTGCCACTTTATCAATTTTTGCGTAATTGTTTAAGTTTAAATTCTGTCAAAGTAATTTTATCCATTCAAACAGATTATTTACATTATTTATTAGAGTGGGAACGCCTGACCAACTTAGAAGTAATAATTAACCATGAAATTTTATCCAAGGAAACTCTTTACTACATAAATAATTTTCCAGCCAATCATACTCAAGAAATAATCAAAAAATTAACTGAAATCACTCAATTAAATTGGGAATCAGATTTAATTGAGCGAGTGGTAAAAGATTTGAGTGCGACAGAAAATACAGTACGTCCAATTGAATTACAAGTAGTAGGTAGTCAACTTCAAACAGAAGAAATTTTAAATATTAAAAAATACCAGAAGCTAGGAGATAATCCACTGCAAAAATTGAGGCAAAAATTTTTAGATACAGCCATTAAAGATTGTGGTTTTCTCAATGAAAAAACAGCCACACTCGTCTTATACTTGTTAACCAATGAAAATGGTACTCGTCCTCTCAAAACTTCTGTTGAATTAGCATCATATTTGTCAACACAAACCAGTAAAATAGATTTAGTTTTAGATGTATTAGTTGCCCAGGGACTTGTTTTACTACTGCCAGATTTACCAGAAAATAATTATCAATTAGCCCATGATTATTTAATTCCATTAATTAGGGAACAGGAAGGAGAAAAATTAATTGCTGAATTGGAGTTAGAAAGAGATTTAGCACAACATAAATTGCTCCAAGAAAGACCCAATAATTTCTTTGATAAAGCAATTGCTTCTATGTTTAGATGGATGGGAGTTGATTAGATAATTTATTTTGAAATAAAAAGTTAATCATTGAATATATATAGCAATTATCATACTGGTGAGGTAGAAAATTAGTTAGTGGTAAACAAGTAATGATTTTTTCACTTTACCTCCTGACTATGAAATTGATTTAGCAACCAATATCCTTACCGAATAATTAATAATTAATAGTTATTAATTAAATAATTCACCCTTTAAAGCCTCCCCAATAAAAGGGAAAAAGCGGTCATTTGCGGAGCATTCCGAAGGATGGGATGCCGAGGTCTCCGTTCCCTCCGGGACGCTTCGCGTTTCATGTCGCGCAGCGAAACGCTAGCCTCCAATTGACCAAGAGAGGGTTCGTTTGCGCGGTGAGACGGCGCGGGGTCGCACCGTTTTGTCAAAGGGACATCTCTTATAAAGTCTTTTAATCACACTTAATTATTCATAACATTCTTTTGTCAAATTGGTATTATACTAACCATCCAACTTTTAGCAATTGGGGATTTAACCCCGGTTGAAAAAAGTGATTATACTACTTTGAAAAAAGAATGCTACAAAAAGGTACATCTCGATCATATAGCAATCCTATTTTATTCGTGTTAAAAATCTTACTGCTTTTTAGGGAACAGGGAACACTTAACTCTTAACAGGTAAAAGCTTCAGTTTTTTTATTTACTTTTTGATTACCCGCAACCTATGCGCGGATTGCTATATATGCTGAAAAATAGCTGCTCCAGTTCATTTTAGATAGCTATATCTATCATTTTCCCCTTCTCTCCTATATAACTAAAGCCTTCGTTATTCTTCCTTACTTCTACCATTTGCAACAAACATTAATCAAATCGTTATTAGGTAAGTCAGTTCTAATAAATAAGAAAAAAAAGTGTATTTCATCCTTGTTTATAAACGCTATAGCATTTATATTTTGGTTGTGTATAAAAGATTCTATAAAAAGGAAATAAGGGTAAAAGTTTCAGTTTTTTTATAGTAATTATTTATCTTAAGTTAATGTTGAACTCAGTTTAATTTAAGGTATGTAGACCACGCTTAAAATAGCGGTTAGGACTCAGCAATCAGCAGTCAGCAAGATTATTTTTAATCAGTTATTAAGGGGATTTAAACCCCGACTCAACAATCCTGCTGATAGAAGCAGGGGATCTTAACAATCGCTCAAAAAGCTGAAGGCCGAAGTTACGACCCAGGAGGCTAGCTGTTTACGGAGCATTCCAGTACGGAAATGCTTTTAGCTGATAGCTAGTTAAAATATCAAACTTCTTAATATAGCGTTTCTCAGGCTAATTGAGGTACACCTATTTTTATTTCTTTTCTATTCCCTATTCCCTATTCCCTGTTCCCAGTTAAGTGTTCCCTGTTCCCTAAAACAAAGGAATTTTGTACCTCACCAGGATGGAAATTGCTATATAGCAGTTTGCAGATTAAGTTATACCAAATTGATAAATGTTGGCTAAAAATAGCTAGGCTATTTCTTATAAGTTAGGAGTCATGACTCAGAATGAATAGGTTTGATACCATTTTTTATGTTGTAACTTATATTTTTCGTCAAATAGACATTTCCAATAAAGTCTTTTAATAGTGCTTATTATTCGTAACATTCTTTTTTAAAATTGCTATTAGATCATGCTCGATGGAAGTATCAACCTGTTCAAGTTATTCCAAGCAGCTTAGTTTATTTGATTGATTGATGAGAATTTCACACCATCAGGTATTTTGACCAGGGGAGGATGTCAATTTTATGAACTGATTTAGTATTAAATATACTTTTTCCGGACCCACGGTTTGGGAATATCTAAACATTAAGTACCACTTCATAGAGAATTGATTTAATAAATAATTAATAACTAAATTACCAGGACAACTACCCTAATTTACTTTATCTACTTTATCAAGTTTAAATCTGCTATATTTTCCATGATTTTTAGAGTAATATATTTGTGTCTACTAACTATCCAAGACTGACTCATAAAGTCGGAATTATTCTGCAAGTATAGCATAATTTATAGCTAATTTTTCCTTGTTTATTACTGATTTAAATAGCTTATGAAAACACTAACTAAAATCATCATTAATACTGCTTTATTTGCCAGCTTGGGTTTGAGTGCTATGCTAGCCAAAGCTGGTAATTTAGATAACTTTAAATTTCAATATTTTCATCTCACACAATATCTCAATAATCAAAATAGAGAACACCAATATGTTCAAGCACAAAATCTCGATCTTGACCCTCAGAAATATAGTCGCATTAATTTAGCTCAACTTTTAGATGGTGGACCGCCAAAAAATGGTATACCTTCTATTGATAATCCCAAATTTGATACTGCTAAAACAACAGCTTTTTCTGCTAATGAAACAGTGATTGGCATCGAAATAAATGGTGAGGCAGTTGCTTATCCTTTTGGCATTATGAACTGGCACGAAATTGTTAACGATAGAGTAGGAGGAGTTAATATTACTGTTTCTTATTGCCCTCTCTGTGACACTATAGTAACATTTGAACGTGGCAGTAAAACTTATGGAGTTTCTGGCAAACTTTATCAAAGTTGTTTGGTAATGTATGACCGTGCCAATGATACTCTTTATGCTCAACCTTGGGCTATTGGTATTATTGGTCAAGATGTTAATCGTAGTTTAAAGAGAATTCCTGCTATAAAAACTACTCTTAGTGCTTGGTTAGCAGCACATCCTAATAGTAAAATTCTCTCTACAGATACAGGTTATAAACGTGACTATTTTAATTATCCTTACGGTAGCTACTATACCGATAAGATGTTAATTTTTCCTGTGAGAAATCAACGCCAACTTAGAGAACATCCTAAGTCTATTATTAGCTATGTTTGGGAATCAGATCGAGAAATACCTCAAAATTATTTCTCTGGTATTAGTGTTCAATTTTTACATTCAGAAATGAAGCAACTAGGGGAAAAAGTTGTAGAGTTTAATGGGCGAGAAATTCGTGCTAAATGGGATAGTCAAATGGAAACTGTTATTGTTGAAGAACTTGATAGTACGACTATTCCTAGTTCCACTGCTTTTGCTTTTGTTTATCCTGCATTTTTTGGAGAAAAGTAGTTAATTATCAACATAATTTTTCCCTAGTGGTAAAGAAGTAATAATAGGTATAGCGTTTCTCAAATTAGTGAGGTACAGTTGTTTTTCTTCTTTATCTATTCCTACGGAACGAGAATTACTACTCCCTACTCCCTATTCCCTTTCCCCAGTTAAGCGTTCCCAGTTAAGTGTTCCCTATTCCCGATTCAAGTAGTGCTATAAAAGACTTTTGAGCGCAAACCCTAAATATTTAACCGGACATGATATAAGTTACTAAGTTCACTTATCCCGATTGACTATGTCTGTAAATTTATCTCAAACTTCTGAACTACAGATTTCGGCAAATTTATCTCAAGCTTCTGACCCAAAAATGAACTGTATACCCCGTTCATTTGATGTAAATGCAATAGAAAATTTTTATACCTGCACTATTATTACAAAGAGTGGGATGGAAAATGTATTTAATCATTTTTTGCCTAGAGATGGTGATATTTATGTAGCAACTTATCCAAAGTCTGGTACAACTTGGACTATATCAATACTTGGACATTTAGTAAAAAAAGTTTGTGAAAAAGGTATTTCACTAGGTTTTTGTGCAGAAATTTTTTGTCCTTGGTTAGATATGGCAGCAAGTACAGAAAACTGGCGTTCAATATTTTCAAAGTTTGAGGGGGCGACATCCCCACGATTTTTTAAATCCCATGCTAGTGTAGGTTTAATCAAACAACCAGCAAGAATAATTCAATCTTTAAGACATCCTCTAGATACGTTTGTTTCTGCATGGCATCATGTTAGAGGAAAAGGAGTTTTTGAATATAACGGATCTTGGCATCATTTCTTTTCTAAAGTAGCGCTAGAAGGAAAATTTGAGTGCGGTGATTGGTTTGACTATCACGAAGAATTTCTGAAAGCTTCTAAAGAAGGAGAAATTGAGGCATTATTTTTAAGGTATGAAGACATGAAAAAAGATAATGCTATTTCCGCTATACATGAACTTGCTAAGTTTATTGGAGTTGAATCCTATGATGCTGAAAAAATATCTAGAGCTACTAATTTTACAAAGATGAAAGAAAAATCTAATCAGGGACACATTGAGAAAAATGGAAGCTTATCTGATGTTTTAGTTTCTCAAGAAGTTGGTGATAAAAATACTCCATCTAAGGCACATATACGCAAAGGAATTGTAGGAGATTGGAAAAATTATTTGAGTGATAGTGAGCTGAATTTGTGGCGGAATTATGTACAGATCAAAAAAGAAACCTGTCCCCATGTGATAGATTTCTTTTCTTTAGAGGATTTACTTTGTTAATTTTCTGGAATTTTTGCTCCTACCCTAAACCTACACTTTTATACAACAAAATAAACAGGAATTTTAATTATGCGTGCGCTTCGCTTTGACAATTTCGGATCTCCGACGACTCAACTTAAACTTGAATAACTTCCCACTCCCGTTTTGCAACCTGGTGAAGTGCTGGTTGAAATTCATGCAGCATCTATTAATCCCAGTGATGTGAAAAATATTTTGGGAGTTATGGAAAACACAACTCTCCCACGCACACCCGGTCGAGATTTTGTAGGAGTTGTCGTCCCGGGTGCGCCAAATCTAATTGGTACTGAAGTTTGGGGAACAGGAGGCGATATTGGATTTATCCGTGATGGTTCTCATGCTTCTCATTTGGTATAGCGCTACTTGAATCGGGAATAGGGAACACTTAACTGGGAACAGGAGACTATCAAAGGATTTGAGGATTTATAAATGTCCTAACCTTAATGCGTAGCGCTATATTACCTGTGGCAGCAATACAACCCAAACCGAAAAATATATCAATGATACAAGCAGCAACTATCGGAGTCAGATATATTACCGCTTGGTTATCTTTGATTGAAGCAGCAAATTTACAACCAGGAGAAACTATTTTGGTAGTGGGAGCAACAGGTGGGGTTGGCAAAGCTGCAATTCAAATAGCAAAATGGAAGGGAGCTAAAGTTTTAGGTACGGTGCGACGGGAATCAGATTATCCAATAGTTGAAACATCTGGTGTTGATATCGTTATTAATTTGGCGACGGAAAATCTTAATTCTGCTGTATTAGCTGCTACTGGAGGTAAAGGTGTGGATGTGGTATTGGATACAGTGGGGGGTTCTATGTTAGAAAATAGTATGTGGACTCTCGGTCATAGAGGTCGTTTAGTCGCTATTAGTGCCCCACCAAAAGAAGCGAAAGTTTCTTTTGACCTCCGGGATTTTTATCACTGGGAGTTGCGCTTGTTTGGAGTAGATAGTCAAACTTTTAACGTGACTTAATGTGGGGAAATTTTGGCAGCACTAACTCCCTTGTTTGAAACAAATGGTATTCTCCCATCAGAAGCGATAGACTTCCAGTCCGCTGTCGCGATCGCTACTTACCCACTTACGGAAGGAATAATTGCCTACGAACAAGTACGCAATAGAACTAATATTTCTCTGCTAGTCTTAACTCCTAATATATAGTAAAATATATGTCGCTACTTTTTTTCATATTTCTCTAATATCAATTTCGGTTCGATAAACTATATTTTTTTTCTCTAACAGGACTTACGCATGAGATACGAAAAACTAGGATTTGAGATTGCTTCCCTGTCGGTCGCAATGACAAAAATACGTTGTACTGCGTAAGTCCTGTCTAATATGAAATCCGCTTAATTCAGCATAAAAAAATGGGTAGTCCTGCATAGTAATGGTAAATTTGGATGGGGTGATGCAGATATGAGCATGGCTTACTCTAAGCAAGGGAGCAGGATGCTCCCACTGTTTCTTGACCAAAATAATTACAAGAGACCACCATTACAATGCACCACCACAAAAAAATGTTCCATCTTCAGCTATTACCAAATCTTTCTAGATCTCCCCATCTCCCCATCTCCGAATCTCCCCACCCTCCCCACACTCTTTATCTAATTACACCAATGCTACCGGATTTGATCTAATTTACTCCTCCTCTGATAAAATCTGACTTCAGAATCAACTATTTTAGGGGGGAAATAGCTTGCAATTATTCAAAAGTCATGGTAGGAAAAAAAGTTTCATCCTCATCAGTTTGACACTAATCAATCTATTATCTTTAAACAGTGGAAAAACTCTGGCCACAGAAGATAACCAGGAGTTGATGGGGCAAATTCAAAACTATGCTGAAGAATTTAGTGAGACGAAACCAAATGACCCCATTACCCAACAAATACCTGTCTATCAACTAGATGATGTTTCACCTACTGATTGGGCCTATTCCGCATTGCTGAGTTTGCGCGATCGCTATGACTGTCTATCTGGTTATCCTGACAATACTTATCGAGGCAACCGCGCCATAACTAGATATGAATTTGCAGCAGCTTTAAATGCTTGTTGGCAAACTCTGGAAAGTTTTCTGGCAGAAAGTCAAGCAGAATTAATTCAACAAGACGATTTGATAGTTATCGAAAAACTTATACAAGACTTTCAGGTAGAAATAGCTAACCTCAAATCACGCACGGATGGGTTAGAAAACCGAGTTGATGCTTTGGAAGCACAGCAGTTTTCCACTACCACCAAATTAAACGGTCAGACAATTTTTGCGGTAAATGCTGGAGGGTTTGATGGCGATCGTATTATTAATCCTAAAGGAATAGAGTTGGCAGATGAAAACCCGCAAGCCACATTTTTATATCGAGTAGCTTTAGATTTTGATACCAGTTTTAGGGGCACAGATTTATTAAAAGTCCGAGTCGATACGGGTAGTAATGGCATTCTTGATAATGCTACAGGCGTACTTGAACCGACTTTCGGTAGTATTATAGACTTCTCCAAACGTCCTCCACGAGATGATGAGATTGGTATTGGCAGAGCCTTCTACAGCTTTCAGGTAGTGGAAAATTTATCCCTATCTATAGGACCTTTAATTGAAGCTTTGGATTATATAGATAATAACAACTACTCCGATCTAAGCTTTCGCGACTTTTCCACAGGAAACCTAATTTATAACTACGTCTTATTTGCTGTCGATGGCATTGGCGGTGGGGCAGTATTAGAATGGAATCCTGGAGGCAGTGATTTTAACCTTCGTGCCTTGTATATTGCCCCAGATGCAGCTAACCCCTCTCAAAATGGTCAAGGTCCTTTGCCAGTCTCTCGGTTTACACCATTACTTTATTCTGACGGGAAGGGATCGCGGGGAATATTTGGCGGTTTTCATCAAGGAATGGTGGAGTTTGAATATAATCCTTCGTCTAGGTTTAGTCTACGTTTGATTTACAGTGGAGGCAGAGTTTTTGCTCGCCGTTTTGATGCGGTAGGAGTGAATTTTGAGTGGGGTTTTGCTTCCAAGTTTGCTGTCTTTGGTCGCTATGGTTATAGTAGTTATCAGGATACAGATTTTGGTGATATTAATCCTAATTATTGGATGGCTGGTATTTCTGGGTGGGATGTTTTGCAAGGAGGCGATCGCTTTGGGGTAGCAGTTGGGCAGCCTTTTGTTGTCAATGAAATTGGCAATTCTACTCAGACAAATTTAGAAGTTTTTTATAATTATGCTGTGAATGATAATATTCAGATTTCTCCTGTATTCCAAGCCGTTTTTGATTCTAGTAATCAAAAGAGTAATGGTACGATTTTTACAGGTACATTACGGACGGTTTTTTCTTTTTGAATCAGATAGCATGAATTCATCGCTGTTCAGTAGAATAATGATTCCTACAAATGCTTTTTTTATCAAAACAATACCCTAAATATTCTGGCAAAAATTAGTATAAATACTAAAAATTAAAGGAATATTTCTAGTATTTCTATATTTTTTTATGAGGTGATTAGATCCTGTGCTTTTGTATCGTTTGTGTAATATTATATTATGTCTGAATAAACACTAACTGTAAAGTCCGCAGCGACTGGAAATCGTTGAAGGAAGCAATCTCTTATGTTTTAGATATTTCTTCTATTTATTCCTAAGAATCTGGTAATCCAAGTCTAATTTCCAATATTTCCTTTACGGATGACTCAGTTACTGTTGATATAATTCAGTATTCTGTACCACCACAAAACGTCGATTGGATATGGCGAGGTCTCCCACTCTTGCAGAGCCGCTCGGCTTTTCATGTCGCGAAGCGTTAACGCGCGTTGTGCGTTAGCTAAACGCCATCCCATCCTAGGTCATGCTCCGCAAACGACCGCTTGTTTCTCCTTTAAAGGAGAGGATTTAAACCTTAATTATTCGGTAAAAAATCTAAAAATACATAACAACTCTGAAATTATTATGGCTATTGCCTAATTCCAAAAGTTTTTTTTCACAACCAAAATAGGAATGCTATATGATATGATTTTATCAGTTACTTTTGGAGAAAAAAATATGGATACCAATGAATTAATTCAACGTTATCAAGTTGGAGAAAGAGATTTTTCTGGTGTGGAATTCAGATATATTGAATTAAGCAATATTTCTCTAGAAGAAATTAACCTGAGCGACTGCAACCTGAGCGGAGCAAAATTACACAATGTCAACTTAAATAATACTAATTTAAGTAATGCTCAGTTAGTTAGTACAGAAGTAGAAAATACCACTTTCATAAATGCTAATCTCAGTCAGGTCAATTTAGAAGGAATAAACTGGCAAAATCTAGATTTAAGCAATGCAGATTTAACAGATACAAGTTATGACCATAGCATCATAGACAATTCCAATTTGACTAATGCTAACTTAACTCAAATGGGTGGATTTCAATCAACTTTCTATAATTGTAATTTGACTGATGCAAATATTAGTCATGCTCAATTAAGTGAAGTTAATTTTGACAATTGTAATTTGAGTAATGTTAATCTCAGTCACACTACTTTTTATGATGTTTATATTCAGGGTTCAAATTTTAGTAATGCTGACTTTAGTAATGCTCATATTAAAGCCATGTCTGGTTGGAGCGACGCCAACTATACTGATGTAAATTTTCAAGATGCTCTTTATTTAGATCCAGAAGATTTGCCATCAGATATTGACCCTGACGAAGCAGGATTAATGTTTGTTGGTCCTGAAACCGATTTAAGTGGTAAAGATTTAAGAAATATAGATTTATCTGAATCTGAATTATATTCAGCTAATTTTAGCAATGCTAATTTAAGTGGTGCAGATTTAAGTGTTGCAGATTTGAGTGATGCAAATTTCACTAACGCAAATTTAGAAAATACTGACTTGAGTGATGCAGATTTAACTAATGCTAATTTTACTAATGCTAACCTCAATAATGCTAACTTAGATGGCGCAATCTTTGATAATACAACTATGCTAGATGGGAGTATTAGAAGTGATGAAGAAGAATGAATACTCTAGAACATATATTCATAGTTAATTATTTGCTCAAACCTAATAACACTTTATATTATTTTCGGTTAAATAGTTATTATAATTAAAGCTCGTAGTATAGCTCTCAGCCCTATCTAAAGTTGGGGCTGAGAGCTATACTACAAACAAAAACTTTATTATAAGTGATTATCCGAACATAATATTATACCTTTTACCTGGTGAGATAATTATGACTAAATTAACAGAAACAACATCCCCAAATCTTTACGATCAAGATTTTTTCCTGTGGGTAGAAACAACCGCCAATTTATTAAGAGCAGAAAAATTTACAGAAATAGATATTCCTAATTTAATCCAAGAAATAGAAAGTATCGGTAGGAGTCAAAAACGAGAGCTAAAAAATCGTTTAATTATTGTATTAATGCACCTTAAAAAGTGGAAATATCAGCCATAAAAAAGAACTGAAAGCTGGAAAAATACCATTATTGAACAGCGAATTTATCTATAATTACTCCTGGAAGATAGCCCTAGTCTTAAACCACTTTTGCCAGAAATATTTGATAAATCCTATCAAAGAAGTAGGCTTAAAGCAGCTAACGAAATAGGAATTAAAATTGATGTTTTTCCAGAACAATCTCCCTTTACTTTTGCAGAAAGTCTCGATTTTGAATATTTACCTGATTGACAAATATAGGGAATAGGGAATAGAAAAATGTCCTAATTTTAATGGGTAATACTATATGATTTAATTTAAAAAAAAATTCTTGGATAGACAAGTGTTCTATCCAAGAACTAAATTATCAAAAATTGAAAAGGTAAAAGATTTGAGCAAGAATGCTCTGCATCGCTTTAGTGAATACCTACAGAACTTACCCATGGGTACTACATATAGTGCAAAAAACTATAACGCTATAGTTTTTGAACTCTACATATATGGTCTATGCGTAAGTCCTAACCTACTTAGTGAGCGGAACCATTTCCATGATAATCATCGGTATCATAGAACCCATTTTGTGTACCAAAGAACAGACAACCAATAGTAAACAAAACAGTTAATCCCACTAGAATTAATTTGATATCCATAATTGCAAACTCCTTTATATGAATTTTACTCAAACAAATGAGATTATAGACAATACTTGGCTAAAACGCCCGTCCCCCGAAGTTGCCCCAGAATTAATAGGTTGTACCTTGGTGCGACGAATATCTGATGACCAAATTATCCGCAGCACAATAGTAGAAACCGAAGCTTATGCACCAGGAGACCCAGCTTGTCACGGTTATCGTAGTCGTACTCCACGAAATACGGTGATGTTTGGCCCTCCAGGTAGAAGCTATGTTTTTCTCATTTACGGGATGTATCACTGTCTGAATATTGTGACAGATGCAGATGGGGTGCCTAGTGTTGTCTTAATTAGAGCTTTACAATTGGAGTCTGTGCCAGATTGGTTGTGGGAGCATATCCCAAAACAAAAATCAAAATCTAAAATTTCTCATTTAGCTGCCGGACCTGGTAAACTTTGTCGTCTACTTAATATAGACCTGAGTTTGAATGGTTTGCCGTTAGAAGTGGGGCAACCAATGTGGTTAGAACATCGCACTCCCCAATTTCAAGAAAATTTGCGAATAGTACAAACAACTCGTATTGGTATTACAAAAGGAACGGAGTTACCGTGGCGTTGGTATTTAGCTGACTGTGATGCTGTGTCTAAGGAGTCAGGAGTCAGGAGTCAGGAAATTTGCTCAAACTACTAGAGCGTCTAGACTAAAATTGTGGGTAAAACCTAACCCCCCACCCTTCCCTTGTAGGGAAGGGGGAGCATCTCTGCGCTCTCAAAAGCAGGAGAGGGGTCGGGGGAGAGGTCTTCCGGGTTGCTGAAACTTTAAAGCCAGACGCGCTACTACATTTATTAGGAATTTTCTAGACTAATAGACATAGGCGTGATAATCAAAAATTAAATCAATCCCATACGTATAAACCATCAATTATTTCCCCCTACTCTGTAGGGACCTTGCATGCAACGTCCCTACTACTCCCTCCGACCTCTTTTCCACCAGAGGTCTAATATGATATCCAGATAATAAGTGATAAAAAAGTTTTTGTTTGTAGTAGGGCTTTAGCCCTAGAAATATCTATAACTTAGCCTAATACGAGGTTTTAGGAAGAGAGCAGGAATACGACTATTAAATCTCATGTCAAAAACATCATCATTTGAAATTCTCGGTTCTCAACAGTTTATCCAATGGTTGAATGTAGAGAAAGTAAGTTTAGCATTTACTACTTATCAATCTAATCGACTATTTTTAATCGGGATTAAACCTGACGGTAGTTTATCTGCTACTATGCGGACTTTCGATCGCCCCATGGGACTTTATAGCACCACCGATACCCTAACTCTCGCCACTCGCTACCAGGTATGGCAGTTGGAGAATATGGTGGAAAAAGGTCAAGTTTTTCAAGACCATGACAAAATGTATGTTCCTCGTCGCAGTTGGCTGACTGGCCAAATAGATGTCCACGATATTGTGGTTGCTGGATGGGGTAGCAAAGAGAGAAAAATTATTTTTGTCAATTCTCTGTTTAGTTGTTTGGCTACTTTGAGCGATCGCTATAGTTTTGCTCCTCTGTGGAAACCTCCTTTTATATCTAAACTTGCTGCGGAAGACCGATGTCATTTGAATGGGTTGGCTATAATTGACGGAGAACCTGGTTATGTTAGTGCTTGTGGGCAGTCGGATGTGGTGGATGGATGGAGAGACAAACGGCACGATGGAGGCTGTATTATCCATGTGCCTAGTAAAGAAATTATTGCTACAGGACTTTCGATGCCTCACTCTCCCCGTTTTTACCAGGATAAACTCTGGTTGCTAAATTCCGGCATGGGAGAATTTGGCTATTTAGATGTAAAAACAGGGCAATTTCAACCAGTTGCTTTTTGTGGTGGATATTTGCGGGGGTTGACTTTCTGGCAAAAATATGCTTTGGTGGGTTTGTCTAAACCCAGAGAACAGACTTTTTCTGGTTTAGCTCTGGAAGAAAGGTTGGCACAAAAGGGAGCTGAAGCTTTTTGTGGATTGCAGATTATTGATTTGCAGACTGGGGATATTGTTCATTGGTTGCGGATAGAAGGAATTATTACTGAGTTGTACGATGTGACAGTTTTGCCTGGAGTGCAATATCCCGGTTGTATTGGTTTGCAACAACCGGATGAGTTGAGGCGAGTCGCTACCCGCGATTTAAGTCTGGAGGTTTAATTTCTCCTTCAATTTGTGGTAGTAGCGCCTCTAGCTTTAAAATGTGGTTCATTAATTGATAATTGATAATGGCGAACTTGATAATTACAAGAAGGTTAAAACCGCTCGGGAATTGAAGATCCCGAAATTCAAGAGCACTTTTCTCTTGGTCGATTGGATATGGCGAGGAAACCTCGCCATCCCTCGACCGCTTTTTTCCCTATCCAAGGGGAGGCTTTAAACCACAATTATTTAATTAACAATTAATAATTAATAATTCGGTAAAGAGCGAGTTAATGAAGACCTCTCCCCCAACCCCTCTCCTGCAAGGAGAGGGGAGAGATTATACCCACAATTTTAGTCTGGACGCGCTAGTAGGTGAAATCCCGGTTTTTTTGAAAAACGAAAAGCTATAAAGACAGGACTTACGCATAAGGTACGAAAAACAGGGATTTGAGATTGCTTCCCTATCGGTCGCAATGACGGAAATACGTTGTGTTGTGTAAGTCCTGTAGTTATAATTATAGCTCGTAGTAGGGCTAGAGCAATACTACAAACCATGTACTTTTTTATCACTGATTATCCGGACATGATATTAAGTCCTAAAAGCCACATATTTTAATAGAGAAAATCCTGATATATATGTGTTGTAGTTGACTTAATTTGTGGTATAGCTAAAGTGCATAACTTTGGGAGAAATATGACTATTATTAGGAGTAGCGATCGCTCAAATGAAAAACGATAAAAGCTTATGTCCACTGTTAAAATCAGTCAAACCGGAACCCCTAATGAAGTTGGTGCAGTAGCAGCAACTTTCACCATAGATAGAGATACAGAAACACTTTGTCACAACTTGTTACTCAAACACCGTTAACTATCTACTTAGACTTGACAATTGCAAATAATTACATCAGGAGAATCTTATGACTTCAATCTCGTTTGGTGTGCCAATTATTGGAGAAATCAGCGTTCCTGGAGAGGAAGATACTTACACACTAGATCTAGCTGCGGGAGATCAAGTTTATTTGGCTGTTTCCGACTCAAGAAAGACTGATGACCTCTTACCCAAAACTGTGGTTTTTTTCGACCCAACCACTACAACCCTAGAACGCACTGAAGGTACTACTACATCTATTGACGACAAAACTGAATATCAGATTTCGGCATCAGAAGATACAACTATTGAACTTCTAGTTAGAGACAGCAATTTTAGAGATAATAACGATACTGGAGATTATGCTGTTTTTGCTCAACGTACCAATAACCCAGTTAATTCAACTCCCATTGATGTAGGTATTTATGTACCCGGTAATCTGGGTATTTCCGGAGAAGAAGATACATACACTCTGGAATTGCAGCAAGGGGACACAATTTTTCTGAATACCTCTGGCTTTGGAGATCCTTCAATCTATCCAGATCTAGAAATATTTAGACCTGATGGAACTTTAATAAGTGAAGGATTGGAGAATAATTTTGTAGGTAAACAAGAAGGAAAAAGCTTTCCGATTTTTAATCTGAGTGGAGGTACATATACAATTCTAGTTGGACAAGATCATCGCTCGGTGACTGGTGGCTATGGATTGATGACTCAGCGTATTCCCGATCCTATCGGTGCGATTCCCATCAATCCCAATGAAGACTATTTTGCGAGTATTGATCTGTTTGGGGAGATTGATACTTATACGTTTGAAGCACAAGCCGGAGACTTATTTGTCCTAAATGGATCTGACTCGGGATTTCCTTTTCGACTCGAAGCACATTTATTCGACCCTAATGGAACCTTTGTTGAATCCGAAGAAAATCTCCGATCATTAGGACTTCAGGCTCTGTTAGAAACAAGCGGAACCTACACGTTAATTTTAGATAACAATAATGAAAGTCGTTTGTCATTCAATGCTACAGGAAATTACAAATTTGATTTTCAGCTTATAAATTCTTCAAATCCTACACCAGAGCCTACACCAGAGCCTACACCAGAGCCTACACCAGAGCCTACACCAGAGCCTACAC
>NZ_JBNHEP010000225.1:54680-89867 GCF_050015995.1 Dapis brunnea BLCC-M229
CAGAGTCTACGCTAGAACCGGAGCCTACGCCAGAACCGGAGCCTACGCCAGAACCAGAGCCTACGCCAGAAACTGTTAAAATCACTCAAACCGGAACCCCTAATGAAGCTGGTGCAGTAGCAGCAACTTTCACTATAGACAGAGGTACAGATACAACAGGAGATATTACAGTATTCTTCACCATCTCTGGTACTGCTACCCAAAATATTGATTACGACATTAAAGGGGTTCACACCGTAGATAACACAGCTCCTACCGTTACATTCAACGGAGAAACAGGCAGCGTAGTGATTCCTGATGGCCAAACCAGTGTCAACCTAGAAATAGTCCCCAGGGACGATATTGTGGTCGATGCAGCAGAAACAGTCACCCTCACTCTCGTAGAAGAACCCACAGAAGCGCCTCAACAGTATGATGTAAGTACAACTCCAGGGGATGAGACTGCAACTGTGATAATTACGGATAATACTAACCCTGAATTTAAAGCAGTGGGGGCAAATGAGAAAATCATCTCTACTAATGCTAATAGTGCCAATTCAGTATTTGCAGCGGATGTGGATGGTGATGGAGATATGGATGTTATCAGTGCTTCAGCCGCTGACAACAAAATAGCTCTGTATCTCAACGATGGCAGCAATAACTTTACAGAACAGACCATTTCTACTAATGCTAAATTTGCCGAATCAGTATTTGCAGCGGATGTAGATGGTGATGGGGATGTTGATGTTCTGAGTGCTTCAGCTTTGGACGACAAAATTGCTTTGTACCTTAATGATGGTAGCAACAACTTCACAGAACAGACCATTTCTACTAATGCTGATGCTGCCAATTCAGTATTTGCAGCGGATGTGGATGGTGATGGTGATGTGGATGTTCTCAGTGCTTCAGCCGGTGATGACAAAATTGCTTTGTACCTCAATGATGGTAGCAATAACTTCACAGAACAGACTATTTCTACTAATGCTGATGTTGATGCTTCCAATTCACTATTTGCAGCAGATGTGGATGGTGATGGTGATGTGGATGTTCTCAGTGGTTCAGTTAGCGACAACAAAATCGTCCTGCATCTCAATGATGGCAGCAATAACTTCACAGAACAGACCATTTCTACTAATGCTGCCAATTCAGTAATTGCAGCGGATGTAGATGGTGATGGTGATGTGGATGTTCTCAGTACTTCAAGTAGGGACGACAAAATCGTCCTGCATCTCAATGATGGCAACAATAACTTCACAGAACAAACTATTTCTACCAATGCTGATGGTGCCAATTCAGTATTTGCAGCAGATGTGGATGGTGATGGGGATGTGGATGTTCTTAGTGCTTCCTTCTCGGATGACAAAATCGCCCTGTACCTTAATGATGGCAGCAACAACTTCACAGAACAGACCATTTCTACCAATGCTGATGGTGTCAATACACTATTTGCAGCAGATGTGGATGGTGATGGTGATGTGGATGTTCTCAGTGCTTCAGCCGCTGATGACAAAATCGCCCTGTATGAAACCGTAGCTGACTCTAACATCCTAGAACCACAACCACCAGAAGTAAGTTTTGAAGCCATCACCAACACCATAGAAATAGAAGAAGACAGCAGCTACACATTCAACCAAACAGACCTTCGTGTCAGTGAATTTGAATCACCAGTAGAATTTATCACCATCACCAACCTACCCCCAGCAGGAAACCTACAACTCAATGGCACAGATGTTAACATCAACGACATCATCCCCATAGATGAGATATCTAATCTAGTATTCACCCCAGAGTCAAATGAAACAGGTACAAACTATGCCGAGCTAGTCTTCGATGTCAACGGCAGTCGTACCGATGACGACCCCGGTGGCCAAGAAATTACACTCATTATAGATGTGTTCCCAGAACCAGAAAACCAAACCCTTACAGGAGGTAGAAACCAAGACACACTCAATGGAGGTCGTGGAGACGATACACTCAATAGCGGTCTTGGAAACGACCTACTGCGAGGTAGAGCAGGGAACGACCAGTTAATAGGAAGGCCAGGAAACGATATTTTATTAGGAGGAGCAGGAGACGATACATTAGAAGGAGGTATAGGTCGCGATCGCCTCAACGGAGGAGCAGGAAACGATGTACTGAGAGGAGGAGGAAGTATAGACAGATTTATTTTCAACACGAATGAGCTATTTGAGTTAGAAGATTTAGGAATAGATGAAATTACAGACTTTTCTCAAACTCAGGGAGACATAATTATTCTGGACCTGAGAACATTCACTGCTATCAACAGCGAACCAGGAGTAGGGTTTAGTGTAGTAGGGGAATATGCAGTAGTCACAAGTGACCAAGAAGCAGCAACCTCTAATGCAATAATTACCTATAATAGTAACAATGGTAATTTATTCTATAATCCGAATGGCAGTGAGATAGGTTTCGGTAGTGGAGGTCAATTTGCCACATTGACAAATACTCCCCTGTTGGAAGCAGAAGATTTTGTTCTGAGAAATTAGCTTTGAGGTATCCTAAGCACATTATTTCAAAAGTATGCCATTCCTATTTATGGAACTTATACAGACAAAAGCTTGGGATACTTTTATAGCGCTTTTCAGGTTTATAAACTATATCGTCATAACCAAAACCTTGTAGGGATGTTCCATGGAACCTCCCTACTGTGGTCTACCGTGCAGGAAAACCGCTGTAATATTATGTTCGGTTAAATAGTTATATCATGTCCGGATAAGAGCGCTCCGCAAAAAACTTTCTCTTCATTTATAGCTGAAAATTCCCTCCTCTTCCCTCATAACTCATTACTCATAACTCATTACTCATTACTCCTCCATTTTTATTTATAACTATTCAACCGGACATGATATTATTATAATTAAAGTTCGTAGCAGGGCTTGAACCCTATCTAAAGTTCGGGATCAAGCCCTACTACTTTCTTCCTCCTCATTAGTAAAGATTGAGATTTTATTGATAAATAATTATCTGCACATTATCTTACCTGGGCAAAGCTCTATAATTGTAAGATATTGTATATTTTTAGGTAACAAGTTAACTGGGAAAAGTGAACAGTAAAATTCTCACGAATGATTAAGGATGCCTATAGTTATTCCATCTAAAATATCTACTAATTTATCTATCAGTTTCTCCCATCTGATTCCTGATTACTATATTAATTAACTGCCTGCATCAAAATTCCTAAAATCTTCCGAATATCCCGAATATAATACTCTCTTAAATCAATAGAAACAACATCTCCATCAAGTTGAAGAAACTGCCAAATAGTACCAATAGTCACAGCACCATAAATAGTTGAAATTGGATTTCCTTCCTGCTGATTAAATAACTGTGCTGCCACCATTTCTGCTAGACATTGACCTAACCCAGATTTCAAATTTTCATTCTTAGTTTCCACAATTGTTAAAACAGGAGCGTGGATAAAAAGCTGTTCCTTGGAACGACTAATCAAAAAATCACAAAACCCATTTAACCCTTGGCTAAAATCCACATTAAAATCTATTCCAGAAAACAGACTAATGTTGTAATTAACCTTTCGTCGAATTTCCAGTAATATTGGTGCAATAATCATCTCAGAACGAGCTTTCTCTGTATTAATCGCAACAGCTAAATCTACATTTTCTTTCAGAATAATAGTTAAAATTTCACTACATTCGACTTCAGGAACATCCGCAAACATTTCCGAAGTTTCATTAATTTTTAAGCCAAAATTTTTGATTAAATCCCCTAACTTAAAATCACTATAAGCCATTATTTTTATTTACTTTCGCACTATCAAATGTAACACAGACATCTTGCCTGTTATCTCAAATCCGGTAGCATCGAAAAAGCAGAGAAACCGGGTTTATTAAATCCACCATACTAACATCTATACTCTTATCAACCCAGTTTCTGATAAGACTGTATAAAAAAGGTTCTATTTTCAATCATTGCCAAATCTTTTTCAAGATTTTGATGATGACGTGAAGTCATCTGTCTGAAAAGTGCTGTCAATTAATAGGACTTACGCATAGACCATATATATAGCGTCAAAAACTATAACGTTATAGTTTTTACACTCTATATATAGTACCTTGGCGTAAGTCCCGATCGACTTAACCCATCAATTATATCATGTCCAGATGAACACTGATAAATAATTAGGTAGGAGTCAGGAGTGAGAAAGAAGGTATTAGGAGGAGAAATTTTTTGATCGCTAATTAACCAGACATAATATTACACGCGGCACGCCCAAGCAACTGTTGACTTTTATCTGATAACTGATGAACTAACTTTTGACATAAAAATCTCTAGTTCCCTTAGCATTAATTGCCTCTCCCAATCTATTTAAACCATGTACATAAGCAGCAGTTCGCATAGAAATAGATAACTCCTGAGATATTTCCCAAATCTTCTCTGTTTCTGCCACTATTTTTTCTTTTAATCGTTGATTAACCTCATCCAAAGTCCAATACAAACCACTCCGATTTTGTACCCACTCAAAATAACTTACTGTCACACCACCAGCATTAATCAAAATATCAGGAAATACATGAATTCCTCGCTCTTCTAAAACTATATCTGCAGCAGAAGTAGTCGGACCATTAGCAGCTTCAAAGATAAATTTTGCCTTAATATCTTTAACATTTTCCTCAGTAATTTGATTCTCCAAAGCAGCAGGAATTAAAATATCAACATCTAAAGCTAAAAGTTCTTCATTACTCAAAACTTTATGCTCAACAATATTACAAACAGTACCCTGACAATAAACAGCTTGAATACCCTTATTAGACTCCTTATATTGACGGATACTCGGAATGTCTAAACCCTGTGGAGAATAAATACCCCCCTGAGAATCACTAACAGCAACCACCTTATAACCACCTTGGCAAAGTAACTCCGCTAAAACCGCTCCAACATTACCAAAACCTTGCACTGCAACCGTAGTTTTTTCTTGGATATATTTAAACTTTGGTATGATAGTTTCAATAGCAAAAAAAGCACCCATTGCCGTTGCTGTACTTCTCCCCAAACTACCACCAATAGTAACAGGTTTACCCGTAATAACCGCCGGACTCAATTGTCTTCTAATAATACTGTATTGATCCATCATCCAACCCATAATCATAGGGTTAGTGTACATATCAGGTGCGGGAATATCTACATCAGGACCGATAAAATCGGCGATCGCGTCGATATATCCCCGACTCAAACGTTCTAATTCCATCCGAGATAATTCTTTAGGATTAACAGTAATGCCACCTTTCGCACCCCCAAAAGGCAAACTGACAACAGCACATTTAAAAGTCATCCAAAAAGCTAAAGATTTAACCTCATCAATAGACACATTAGGATGATAACGAATGCCACCTTTTGTCGGTCCTCTTGTATCATCATAACGAACTCGATAACCTTGAAAAACTCGTAATGAACCATCATCCATACGAACAGGAATTGAAACTATTAAAGTAGCTTTAGGATATTTGAGGCGTTCTTTTGTATCTTCAGAAAGAGAGACATATTTTAAAGCTCTTTCTAACCTACGACTAGCATCATCAAATAAAGAATCTGACATAAATACCTATTTTTCTAAAGAAAATTATGTTGGTATTTAGATCATAAATCTCTTGATTCACTGTAATGATTAAGAAAAATAAAGAACAACTTATACCAATTACTAAAAATAATGGGCATTCAATTTTAATTGATACTCTTAAGTAATAATATTATCTTCGGTGAAACACTTATAACAGTAGCTCGTAGTTGCGCTTTAGCGCTGCTCAGTATATCGGGAGTCCTAATAAGTCAGAAGTCAGAAGTCAGAAGTCAGAAGTAATAAGGGGTAAATACAGAAAGCGAAAACTTGTCTAAAGTTTATCAAACTTACTCATAAATATAGCTATTAAACTATCTAGGAGTAAGTTTTCTCAGTTGTTGCTCCATTGAGTCGTTATCAGCTACAATTAAGTTATGAAGCTAGTTGAACGTCATATTATCAAAAAATCACATTATTTGTGGTCAGCTTGTCACCACAAGGCTTTTTTGTCGGAAAATATTTTTAATTTAGCTAACTATTATTATCGTCAAATATTACTTGAAAGGGCGTCAAATATCTGAGTCTAGATATTCCTCCCGGACATCAGCAACTAAACACTAAAATAGATAGTAATAGTAGTAATACTCTGTTTTGTCGTTTATGGTAGAAGTCCTCGGCGCCTTGTCTGCATCAGCCGCAGCAGGTATTAGAATAGCACTACCCCTACTGCTAATAGGTTTATTGCAAAACGACCTATGGGCAAAAGTTCCTCTGCTCTCTAAGATATCCCCCCAAATAGTGGTGGGAATTTTAGTCAGTTGGTCTTTATTTGAAATCTTTGCCTCAAAACATCTCTTAGGTCAACGCATTCTTAATTTAGTTCAACTTCTACTTAGTCCAATAGTAGGAACAATTATGAGTATGGCGATCGCTGAAGCTACTCATTTGGAGGGTTGGTTAATTATGCTTATTGGAGTTGTGGGAGGTTTACTTGCCTTGGTGCTGCAACTGGTTCAAGTTGGGTGGTTTTTTCGGTGGCGTGGTTTGCCTGTTTGGATGCTCTTATCTCAAGATATTCTCTGTATTTGTCTCGTGATTTTTGCCTTCGATGCACCGCAACAGGGAGGATTAATTGCTTTAATATTGTTATGGCTAGCTATTCGTAGTTATCAAGATTGGTACCAATGGTATAGCGCTACGCGCAACTCAAAAATCAAAAGTCAAAATTAATCCCTGAATGAGTTTGAGCATTTATAAATCTCCGCACCCTTTGCTTCGACTGCTATATCTAGGAAAGAGAAAATGAGGTGCTAATATTAGCTTACCAACTTATAGCAGTAATTCCGATTAAGATTAATTAGAAGGGAGGGGCATCGTCAGATGCCAAACACCCCTATATTTAGAGTAAACCAGCTAAGTGTAAAGGGCCATGACCAGTAATCAATTCTAACAACAAAGCTATAAAGCCAAGCATTGCTAATCGTCCATTCCAGACTTCTGCCGTGGTAGTTAACCCCCACTGCCATCTTTCTTGAGGATACATTTTGATAATTTTTTTCATTTGGATAGCATCAGAAAAATCACGACTTGGAGCATCTAAAGCTTCCACAACTAAATCTGCTAAATCATTGATAAATACTGGGTGAGTATTCAGAGCAGGTACTCGGTAAAAATTACTAATTCCAGCTTCTTCTGCCACCTCGCGATATTCCATATCAATTTCTTGCAGAGTCTCAATATGCTCAGAAACAAAGCTTATGGGAACTACCAATAAATCTTTAACTCCACTATCTGCTAATTCTTGAATAGCATCTTCGGTGTAAGGTTTCAACCATTCCACCGGGCCAACTCTACTCTGATAGGCAAGAGTATGAGAATTTGGACGGTTCAGAAATTTTATAATTCTATTTACACAATCTTCAATTTCTGCCTGATAAGGGTCTCCTGCTTCTTCAACGTAGCTAACAGGTACACCATGAGCACTGAAAAATATATGTACTTGTTCTGAATTTGGACAATGGTCTAATTCTTGAGCGATTAATTCTGCCATTGCCTGGATATATCCTGGTCGTTGATACCAAGAAGGAATAACGGTGTATTCAGTTTTCTGTATTTCTGGGTCTTTTTGCCAAAGTTTATCAAGTAATCTAAAACTTGAACCACTCGTACTGATAGAATATTGAGGATAAAGTGGCAGGATTACTAACTTTTCTACTTGGTCGCGCTTAATTCTAGCAAGAGCTTCTTCTGTAAAAGGATGCCAGTAACGCATTCCTATATAAGTTTGAGTCGCTAATCCTTTTTCTTCTAATTTTTGTTGAATAGCCAGAGCTTGCTGTTCTGTAATCGATCTTAATGGAGACCCACCACCAATTTCCTTATAATTTTCCTGAGACTTTTTAAAACGCATAGTGGAAATGAACCATGCCAATGGTTTCTGTAGCCAAGGAAAGGGGAGACGAATAATTTCTGGGTCTGAAAATAAATTGAAGAGAAAGGGGCGCACATCTTCTAGTTGTTCTGGCCCACCTAAATTAAGTAATAATACTCCAACACGACTCATAGTGTTAATAAGGCTCCCATTTTAATATTTGTTACTAAATTTAACATATTTATATTTTGTTAATTATATTTGCTGAGAAATGTAGAGTCAACTGCCAGGCCAAATCTATTTGGTTTAACTGTTTAAGTATAAATTAAATTTATATGCTTTTGACTTTTGACCTTTGACTTTTGACTTTTAAATCCAATGGCAACAATTTTAAGAGACTGGAGTTATAGATATCAATGGTTGTATGACGGTATTTCCCGTTTAGCATCCCTGAGTGTTGGAGGAGAAACTCGCTTTCGCCAACTAGCTTTACAGGGGTTAACTATTAACCAAAATACTCAGGTGCTTGACCTTTGTTGTGGTAGTGGTCAAACAACTAATTTTCTGGTTAAATACTCCCAAAATGTTACAGGATTAGATGCTTCTCCACTATCAATTAATAGAGCCAAGAAAAATGTACCATCGGCTAAATATGTAGAGGGATTTGCTGAGGATATGCCATTCTCAAATAATCAATTTGATTTAGTACATACCAGTGCTGCTTTACATGAAATGAATTCTGAACAATTAAAGCAAATTATTCAAGAAGTTTACCGAATTCTCAAGCCAGGCGGAATTTTTACTTTTGTTGATTTTCATAGTCCGACTAATCCTCTATTTTTGCCAGGATTAGCAATATTTTTCTGGTTATTTGAAACAGAAACTTCCTGGAATTTTATCAATACAAATATATTGGATTTATTACAAGAAGTAGGGTTCGATTTAGTTAATACTGACTCACCTAAACCCCTTTTATACGCTGGTGGTAGTCTTCAGGTAGTTCAAGTTCAAAAATAAATTTGGTTAAACAGGTTTTTAACCTATGAGTTGTATGATAATTTGATAATTATCTTTACAGCAGTTTTGATTTGGGTAGACCACTGTAGAGACCTTTCATGCAAGGTCTCTAGAAGGTTTTGGTTTTGATGATGTGGTTTATAAATCTGAAAAGCGCAAAGTGCGGTCTTGGGGTCTCCCCAAGTGGAGCAACTTTGCAAGAGAGTCAAAAGGCAAAAGTAATATATGACTGAGCCTCAACATTTAGTAATGTTCTAACTTTTGCTTCGATTACTATAATACTTGGGTGGAGTACGCCAACTTGCTTCGCTCAAGTTGGCTTTTTATCAGATTAACTCAATCAAGAACAATTGCTAGTTTTAAATTTACTTATCTTGGATTTTGATTACTCAGAAAAATAATTCCGATTCCTATCAATATCCAAGTTCCTTCAAAACCAACATTAATCCAGTGAGTATTTTCTCTACTCAATAAATACTGAAATTCTCTATCTGGTAATTTAAAAGCAGAATCTGCAAGTTGTTGATTAGTTTTATTTAACTGCATAAAATCTAATCCTCCCCAGTAGGCAGAGATACCAACAACAAAAATACCAATTGCTCTACCAAATACATGAAAGATAATTAACTTTTAGAATTATATTTATTAAATTTAAGTCAATTTTGATTATATTCAAAATTACCAAAATATTACAACATTTGTTTTTGATAATTAAAATGGATTCGTGTAGGGTATGTTAGAGAGTTATTATTAATCTCTGTGAAAGCTATTTAATCATCTAGGGTAGACAAAGAAAACAAAATTTATTGTTCTCAACCAAAAATGTACTTCTATAAAAAATATGAAAATTCCAATTTTAACCACAAAGAAAATCCAAGAAATAAACTTTTCATAAATGGCATCTCAAGTCACAATTTAATTTGGAGAAAGAGATTTGAAGTAAGCATTCAGCTACTAGCAGTCAGCTCTCAGCTTTTCCTGGGTCATGCTGCGCCAAAAAAAAGTAAAGTAATAACTTACTAAGTTTAGCTGATGACCTTTTTCGTGTCGGACTTTTTATTCTTCTTGGAGACTAATTCCTCCTTCTAGCTGTTAGCGTTAGCGTTAGCGAAGCTCCTGTCCTGTGCAAGAGGCAGCTCCTCTGTTAGCGCAGCTCCTCCGCAGGAGGCAAGAGGCTAGCTGATAGCTGACGGCTGAATGCTTACGATTTGAATGCTCTGGAAAATTTAGAAATTTCTCCTTATTATCAACATACTGCAAAACTGCAACAAAATCGAGATTATGCCAAAATTTTTGCACATGATTCAATTACTAGTAAATTATCTTCAGATAAAGAACCTTTACTTTATATGCTACTGTTTCATCAAAACAAATATCATGGTATTTTTTACAATCCTAATACTAATAAATTAACTGAGCCTGAAATTGTTAAAGTCTTAAATAAAATTGCTTGTGAAGAAAGTACCCTAACAGCTAATAGACATCTCCGAAAATTAAAAATCAAATCAATTCTCATCCAGAAATTATCTATTCTTTCTTCCTGTTCCCTGTTCCCTGTTCCCTGTTGCCTCTTTTCCGGAGATGTCTAATGTTAATTACAATGAAATAGAAGCTCTAAGCAATATTTGTCTTGAGCTTTGGTGTGAGAAAAGTCAAGTTTCTCAAGATGATGTCGAGCGAGTTTGTTCCTTATATCTCAAACCAGAAGCTGAAGAAGATAATTTCACAGAATTACTATTCAAAAATAAATTTAGCTAATTAGTTAGATTGCTCAAAAATTTGGATACTTTTTATTCCATTAAACATCAATTAACTAAAGATGACCAACCAAATTTTAATTATAGGTGGATACGGCAGAATTGGCAGTAGTGTTGCTAGAGACTTAGCAGCTTATACCAACTCAGAAATTACTATTACCGGACGTAAACCAGAAGCAAATATTAAAGAAATTCCTATTTCTGGAGTTAAATATTTAGCTCTAGATTTAGCAAACAAAGAAAGAGTCAAAAATATTATTCATTTCTACAGTAAATCTTCTGGAAATTTAGTTATTCACTGTGCCGGTCCGTTTCATCATCGCGATGGTAATGTTCTCAAAAATTGCATCGAAGCTGGTATTAATTATGTTGATGTTAGTGACTATCGAGGATTTACTCGTAAAGCTTTAGAATTTTATGAAACTGCGAAAAAAGCTGGAGTTACGGCAATTATTAATACAGGAATTTTTCCAGGTATTTCTAATAGTTTAGCTCGTCAATCTGTAGAACAATTTGATGAACCAGAAGAAATACATTTAAGTTATGTAGTAGGTGGTTCCGGTGGAGCGGGAGTAACAGTTATGCGGACGACTTTTTTAGGTTTACAAAATAATTTTGATGCCTGGATAAATGGTAAATGGCAATCTATTAAACCTTATAGCGATCGCCAAGTTATTGACTTTCCATCTCCCTACGGAAAAATAGGTGTTTACTGGTTTGATATGCCAGAGTCTTTTACTTTACCTACTTCTTTTCCTGTGAAAATTGTAACTACAAAGTTCGGTTCTTTTCCCGATTTTTATAATCATTTGACTTGGATGACTTCTCATTTATTTCCTGTTAGTTGGTTAAAGAATTCAGGGGTAATAGAATTTTTGTCTCAAGTTAGTTATAAAATGACTCAAGTTACAGATAAATATAGTGGTATTGGTGTGGCAATTAAAGCAAAAGTTATTGGTAAAAAGTCAGGGAAAAAAGTTGATTTTTGCTCGTCAATTATACATCAGGATACTGCAACTGTTACAGGTATTGGTGCGGGTAGTATTGCTGAATTAATTTTGTCTGGAAAATTGCATAAACCCGGTGTTTGGTCTGTGGAAAATAGTTTGTCTACGGAATTATTTGAATTGGTAATGAATAGTAGAGGATTTGTGAAAAATTATGGCGATCGCTCTGTGGTTTATCAGCTAGAAAATTAAACATAGGTTGATATTTATAGTGATATAATAACGAGTTAGTATAAATTGAGTTATAATTTCTTATCGTAAATTATACATAAAGATACTCCAACTCTTACGGGTATTGGTGCTGATGGTATTGCGGAATTAATTTTATCTGGAAAATTGAAGAAACCCGGTGTTTGGTCTGTGGAAAATAGTTTATCTACGGAATTATTTGAACGGGTAATGAATAGTAGAGGATTTGTGAAAATATGCAGTGAAAAGTCTGTGGTTTATCAGGTATAAAATTAAATATATATTGATAGTTATAGTCATAATAAGAACGAGTTGCTATAAATTGAGTTATAATTTATTATCGTAGGCGTATTGCATTAGGCTGAAAATTAAAATATTCAATTAAATAGTAAATTACAATAATGTCAACAAAAAAACTATCAGTTCGAGCTACCGATATTGCTGAATATATTCGTTATCAATCATGCGATCGCCGATTTAAGTTAAAATATAACAATTATGAACTTGCTAAAAAAGATATTCCTTTTTCTAACTTAATTTTTGCTACTTCTTTAGATCCAGTGCTAAAAGAAGAAGGTCGAAGAAGAGAAAATGAATGGGAAACTTCGCTGCAAAAAGATGGCTTTTTTGACTTAACTAAAATGAGAAAAGAGTCTGACGAAGAAAATAAAGCAACTGAATGGAATGACTTTGTTGAAAAACTACAAAATTTGCCAGAAAAACAAGAAGCTTATGGACGAGAAATTTCGATAGAAGGAACTCTGGGAGAATTTAATATTTCTGGACAAATTGACTTTGTAGTTTTGCTCTGGGAAAATGATGAACTAAAATTACGATTAGTTGAAGGTAAAGCATCTCGAAAAGACCGGACTTATCATCAAGTACAGGTTGCTTTATATCAGATGTTAGTATGTAAATTAATAGGAAAGAATTCAATCAATATTTGTGGGAGAAAACTAAAACCAGAAAACATAGAATGTGTTGTAGTTCGGATTGATGAAAATACTAATAAAAGTCAGGATATTATCAAGTCTCCAGCCTTAAATCTAGATATAATAGAAGCTGATATTAATCGTCTTGTAGCTTCTGATGGCGTATTAAAGCGGATAGTTGAAACAGACTTATCTGATTTAGATTATCAGCTAGACCAAAAATGCAGTGATTGTCTGTTAAGTGTTCATTGTTTAGCTGAAAGTGCTAGAGAAAAACGTTTAGAATTGTTAGGAATAGACTCATCAATTGTCAGGATATTGCATAAGGTAGGCGTCAAGAATCTTGATGATTTATCTGAACTAGATTTAGAAGGAAGTCAAGCTGCTGAAATTCAAAAAGATATAAGTTTTACAGAGAATTTAGAACTTCTTCAACTAAAAGCAAAAACTCGTAAACGGACTCTTCCTGACGGAGATTCTAATCCAGATACTTATGAAGTAAAAGAACTACAACAATATTCATTTCAAAGTCAACTTCCTGAACATATTATTAATGGAGAACATCTGATTCGAGTATATCTTACCGTTGAATATGATTATGTCGAAAATAGAATAGGTGCCCTAGCAGCTCATGTTACTAAAAGTCAGGGAAAATTAGACCCAAAATATCTACAAAATGAAGAAGGTAAATGGCAACCAGACCCGGAAATTAAGGAGTATATAGAAGTAGGAAAAAATGACAACAATAAAACTGTTTACCCATCAAAATAACTTGAAGGGAAAGATGTAATTAAGTTCAAAACATCGGCATGGATGGGAGAATATAAGAAAGACAATGGTTCAGAAAAAGAGTTAATACAAGGATTTTTATTAGAATTAGTAGATACTATTGCCGAAGTTGCAGAAACAGAACAAGCTCCCATTCATTTTTATGTTTGGTCACGTCAAGAAATGACCCAATTAGTTGAAGGTTGTTCTCGCGTTAGTTCTCAACTTCTGAGTCATTTACGGGAGTTACTTGGTTGTCGAGAAACTTTAGAACAGCTAATTTATTCTTGTCTTGATGATGAAGTAGATCGCCGTTATGCTTTGGGATGGACGGGTAGAGATTTAGTAGTTGTAACTTCTCTTAAATGGTTTGGCAGACGTTATCATTGGCGACGAAAGATTAACGGAAAAATTGTTAATTTAGATAGAGCTTTTTCTCAAGATATATTTGACTTTAAAACTAATTTAGAGATAGAAAGTAATAATAAATGGGCTACTTCAAAATCAAATACTAACAATATTCGTAAACATCAGTTTGAAGTGAGACTAAGATATTTTAATTCTTTCAGTGCAGCATATTGGCGTGCTTATTGGAGAAAACTTCCTAACCCTAATGACCCAAACCTTAAAGCCAAATTAAAAAAATCTATTGAAAATTATAATCAAGCACAAACACCAAATTATTTAAAAGAATATTTTCGCGCTCGTACTCATGCTATTAGGTGGGTTGAAGAGGGAATTAGATTTAAAAATTCTGAGATAATAAAAGAACCTTTAACTATTGCTAATTTACCAGATTTTAATTTAGGTGTAGATAATGCTGCTCAGGCAGGAATAGATTTTCTCCGTTTAGACCAGCACGTTAAAGTAACAGATTGGATTGCTAATAATTTAGTTCCACCCATTTATCGTATTTCTTCAGGGCGAACAATACCTGTTAAAAATATAGTAGCTAATGGTAATAATAAACTAACAGCAGAAATTAATCTTGATGGATACAATATTACTTATGAACTTTTACAAGCTAATTGTACAATTGAAGAAGGTTCTTTTGTTAGGCTTAGTCCCTGTGCTGAAAATCCGCATCAAGGTCAAACAATTAATCAACTTTTGCGTGGTGGAAGTACCTGCATAGTAAATGAAATAAATTGGGAAACTAAATATATAGAACTATCTCCAATTTTTAGCCAGTCCGATCGGTATAAGTTATTCAGTAATTCTTATAGTAATAGAAATCAAGAACAAATTTTTTCAACTGCCACTATTGATGAAAGTCCCTCAGATTTTATAGCTGGAAAAGTCGATGAAAAATTACAGAATACTCAAGGAAATCATGTTTGTCGATGGTTAGCTCCAGAAAATCCTCAAATTCCACGACAAAGTTCTCCTTCAAAAAATGATAATGATTTAGAAAAATATCAAAATTTTCTTAACTCTTTACCATTAGCAAATAATAAAAAGCTCGATGATAAGCAAATAGAAGCAATAATAAATGGATTAAAAACTAGGATTCAACTTTTGCAAGGCCCACCAGGTACAGGTAAAACAGAAACAACAGCGATCGCTACTTTTTTAAGAATTTTGGCACGAAGTTCTCCTGGGGATATTGTTCTTATTACTGCCCATACTCATAAAGCTGTAGATGAATTACTCTTACGTCTAGATCGCCTTTTACCTATTTTGAATCAACACGCTACTAATCTAAACTTAAACTTATCATCAATTCAACTGAGCAGAGTCGATCCTAAAAATAAAGAGGATTTTCAAAATACAAATGTTAATTCTTTCTCTTCTAAACCTTGTGTCAATAATGTTAATAAAATGCGCAAAAAGACAGTTTTAGTAATTGGAGGAACAACCAATGCAATTTTAAAGATGGTTAATGAATTGAATCAACGAAATAATTTTTTAAAAGATTATCCCCAAGGTTTTCAAACAACAACTCTTATTGTTGATGAAGCAAGTATGATGGTATTTCCTCACTTTTTAGCATTAGCAACATTAGTCAAAAATGATGGTGAAATAATGTTAGCTGGAGACCATCGACAACTTACTCCTATTATTACCCATGATTGGGAAAACGAAGACCGTCCTCCTGTAGTATCTTACCAACCTTACGTTAGTGCATATCAGGCTATTCAAAACTTAAAAGAAAACTCAGATAATGAAATTTCGGATCGAAAAATATTATGTTCTGCTTTAACTTTTACATTTCGTTTACCACCAGATATTTGCGAACTTATTGCACGTCTTTATAGCAAGCTAGATAATATTCAATTACAAGGCAAAGAAAAAGATAAAAATATAGAAGAAAAGGAAATAAATGGAACTTGGGAAAAACTTTTGCTAGGAAATAGAGGTCTTTATCTTGTTCTTCATTCTGAACGTAAGTCAAGACGTAGCAATCAATTAGAGGTAGAAATAATTAAACAAATTATTGATGCAGGTGGAGAAATTCCTGATGGAAGCATAGGAATTGTTACCCCACATCGTGCCCAAAGAACTTTACTTAAAACAGAGTTAGCAGATTATTATGAAAATGCTATTGATGTGATAGATACTGTAGAAAAATTCCAAGGTGGTGAACGTCCAAATATAATTGTTTCTGCTACAGCAAGCGACCCGTCTGCTATTAGTAAAAATGTTGAATTTATCCTGAATCTTAATCGCTCAAATGTAGCTTTTTCCAGAGTTCAAGAAAGATTAATTGTTGTTTGTTCTAAAACTCTTTTAGATTATATTCCAGCAGAATTTGAACATTACGAAGAAACAATGTTATGGAAATCTTTACGTTCCCAATGTTCAGAACTTATTTTTACTGAAACTATTAAAGAACATAAAGTAGAGGTTTTTACACCTCCTTTAGAACAAATAAGTAAAAATTTCAACAAAAAGGAAAGTTTCTAGAATTAAACTATATAAAAATACCAATGGCTAATTTATATTCCTTTAAAAGAATCTTCATTATATGCTACTACACGAATAATTTGTGTTTCTATTTCTTCTAATAATTCAATCACTTTTTCTTTAGTAACGCTAGGAAAGCCATCAAGAAAATCATCAATAGTTTCTCCTGCTTTTAAATAGTCAAAAAGTGTTTCTATTGGCACTCTTGTACTAGCAAAAACTGGGGTTCCTCCCATAATTTCAGGAGATTTACTAATTATTGAAGAGTTTTTAAACATACAGAATTTTTCCTATCTTGATAACTGATAATTGAAAGGGGGTTTGGTCTCCAAACCCCTACAGTTTTTTTCGTAAATTATTTCATACTGCTATATTTTTACTCAGCAGTAGTATGACCTTCTTTTTCGGAGCGATAAAACTCCGTTCCGCTGACGCGATCGCTTCTTTTTTCTATCCACTTGAATAGTCGCTTCGATACTTTTAGTCTACCGTTGATAATTTCGTCAGATAAGAGAATTGTGCTTGCCATAATAGATAGACAAATTATACTCATAACTACCAAATTCCTGTTTAAACTAGACCGTTCAGTTTGAATATATTTATTGTAGCAAAAATTTTGATAATGTCAAAAGAGCAGAGGAAAAAATTTTCAGGAGAAAAGCTAATGGCCAAAATTAAGAGAGAAGAAAAACTTCAGCGGAGTGCTGTAGATAAAGCAGAACAAATACTCAGAGGTGCAATACCGGAATTTCTGAAGAATGGTTATGCCTGTACGAGTATGGATAAAGTAGCTAAAGCAGCAGGGGTATCCAAACAGACACTATACAGTCATTTCACAGACAAAGAAGGATTATTTACTGCATTAGTCAAGCGGATGGCTACTAAGAAATATAACTTTGTTTGTTCACAACCACTAGAGGGAGAACCGAAACAAGTATTACGGAATTTAGCAGATCGAATACTTACAGAAAATATTAACGATTCAGAATATTTAGAATTTGTCAGATTAATTATTGCCGAGTCAGGAAACTATCCAGATTTATCCAAATTATTTTTAAATCAAGTAGCTAAACCAGCAGTAGAAATTGTCACAAAATATTTGCAAGAAAATCCAGAATTAAACCTAGAAGATCCAGAAGCAACAGCGAGAATATTTGTTGGTTCTTTAGTATATTTTATCTTGAATCAAAAAGTGCTGCATGGTATTGAAGTAATGCCAATGACAGCAGAACGTTATGTTGATAACTTAGTAGCATTAATTGATAGGAAAGACAGAAAATATTGCTACGCGCAAGTCAAAAGTTAAAAGTAATCTCTGACTGAGTTTTTCTTACGGAAATGCTCTGGAAACAGGATTTACCAATGTCCGCGCCGTAAATGTGTAGTGCTATAAAATACGGATAATTTCAAAAAGGAATAACCTATAACGTTTCGCGCAAGCAACAGGCAACAAGTAGACAAAGGAGTTATATAAATGGGCAAAACGGATGTTTCTTGTTTTCATCTTGACACTTGATACTAGCATTTTAAAGCCCATATTCAGCGTTACGGTTCGCCTGAAGCTGCGGTGAAAGTTTATGCCACAGCAGAATACAGCGAACATCTTATGAAAACGCTGTATTACACTGACTATTCTCATCTTTATGCAACTTCATGGAAAACGGTATTACTATTCTTACCGAATAATTAAGGTTTAAAGTCTCTTCTTTAAAGGATAAACAAGCGGTCGTTTGCGGAGCATGACCTAGGATGGGATGGCGAGGTCTCCTCGCCATATCCAATCTCCCCTTGAGAAGAAAAAATTTTCACGCTCCGCGTCAATCCAATCCGTTTTAGGGAGAGGACATTATCAATTATTGAAGAATATGTTCCGATTTATATTCTGGACATTTTATAGCGATCGCCTGATACTATTGGTAATTATATAGAACTTAAACTGTTTCTATAGTTAAGTAAAATCTGCCAACTTACGTTACCCTATATATTAAACAGAAACTACCCTATTAAATTATTCAATATCCCATAAACAAAAATTAACACTTAAGGACAAACAAAAAGATGACTACACCAATTGTTGCCTTACAACAACCAAAAGATATCTCCCTAGGAGAAATAGAAGAAGAACTAAGTAAAATTTGGCTGAGTCAAAATCAAGGTAAAGCAACTTCCATTGCTACAAGAGCTGCCACCTTTAGCATGGTAGTTTATGAACCAGAAGAATTCCAACAATTACTAGGGGCGCTAGGATTCTATGATGGTCCAATTGATGGCATTCATGGGCCACAAACCAGAAATGCAGTTAGAGAGGCACAAAAAATTTATCAATTGCCAATTACAGGTAGGGTAGACCCCGAAACCCTAGCTAAATTGCGCTCAGAGTTTGCTAAACAACCAGAAGACCGTCAAAAAGTCACAAATATAAATCTCCGGGGGTTTAGTATGGCAGATGCGATCGCCGCTCAAAACCCCAGCCGCGTTATGACCCTGTGCCCAACTATGGGGGAAGAAGATACAGGAGTTACAGCTCAAGTATCTGCCTACTGTCCAATTCAGAAGCAAAGTAATTCCAATTTAGTTTGCAGTGAATATGTCACCCTGCGGGGGACAAAATCAGCGATGCAAAGGGTAGATGAAACAATAAAATCATTAATGATTCCCGATCTACCAAAATTTGTCTGGTGGAAAGCGACCCCTAACACAGAACAGCAATTATTTCGTAGTTTGTGTGAGACGAGCAACTGCATAATTATGGACTCCTGTTACTTTTCCGATCCCGAATCAGAATTTTTAAAGATGCAGGAATTGATTGAAAACGAAACTTATATTGCAGACCTCAACTGGCATCGTCTATCTGCTTGGCAAGAATTAATTGCTGCTACTTTTGACCCTCCAAAACGACGAACAGCTTTATGGGAAGTTGACATTATTACAATTGACTATGAAAAAGGAAATGCTGCTCAGGCGCTAATGTTTTTGGGTTGGTTTGCTAGTCGTCTGAATTGGGAACCAGTTTCTTATACAGAATTAGGTGGTGACTATGATATTGCCCATATCAAATTGACTGGGAGTAATGATAAAGAAATTTTGGCTGAGTTAGCAGCTATTCCTACTGCTGACTTTGGTGAGATTCCAGGAGATTTAGTTGGTTTACGTTTAGGTTCGAGTAATCCAGATGTTGATGTTGATTGTTGCACAATTTTGTGTTCTGAAACTACTGGTTGTATGCGCTTAGAGTCTGGCGGTAAGGCGCAGTCTTGTTTGACTGAGCAGGTGACAGCATTAAGCGATCAGAAAGCAGAAGCTTTGATGGCACAACAGTTACAACGTTGGGGTCGCGATGTTTTATATGAGGAGAGTTTAGCGTTGACAGCACAAATGCTGCAGTTAAGAAGTTAGGGATTCGGGGGATCAGGAGAGAGTAGTGCTATGAAACAGTTAAATCTACTCTCAAATCTAATTTTCCTCTACTTCTGATATCAAATTTGGTAGTATCGGTATTATAAAACAGCACAGAAAACGGGTTTGTGTGAGCAGATATCGGTATTGTGGAATATCTAAATTGATATTTTTTTTTCATCCCTGGATTCACACTTACGGCAATAGTAAATATTTTGTTTTCTCTACACCAGTTGATTAAATATCTAGCTGCTTTATTGACAGCACTTTTGAGGATGCTGAGGTACACTCATAAGACTACTTTTATATTCCCCGTTCCCCGTTCCCTGTTCCCTGTTCCCTGTTCCCTAGGATAATAAAACTTTGTACCTCACGCGCTTCCGAAACTGCTGTAAGTAATCTCTAACTTTATTGTTTCGATTTACCGTAATGCTAATTTGCTTTTTGGTTAAACCTTTGATGCCTTATTTATCTTTATAATGACTGCAATCTAGAATTTTCCTTGTTGTAGCACTGGTTGATTGATTTTAGCTTTCTACCGTCCAAAATAAACGATGACCCAGTATTTGATACACAAGTTGCACTCCTGCACTAAACCAAGGTCTATTGAAGCGTGCATTATCAGATTTTACTACTAGCTGTGGTTCCTATTCTGTAATGAATTCAACTTCAAAAAACCTAGCATCATATCTGGGAATTATCCGAACTTCCTTGAGATTTCTACCCATCAATCTTTTAGGAAAAGGGATTTTTACTGCACCATATTCAGCCTTAAATTTTCTAGACATTGGGATATTAAAATAACCATCGGATTTCTCACAAATTGATTTGATATACTCCTGAGTGCTACCAAAATTAGAGTGATATTAAAACAATAGAAAAATCCTAGTTTTCTGAGAAAACATTGAGTCCATCAATAGAATCTTTCATCTCAAAACAGACTAATATCATGTCTCTTTGAATACCCACAATAAAAAATTGAGGGAACACTTAACTGGGAACAGGGAACAGGGAGAAATTTATCAGAGAAAAGATTTTTATTATGGCTAATTAATAAGACTTGATATCAGTAGATCGCAAAGCCAGTTTCAGTGCTTCATCAAATTAAGAGGCGTCGAGTCCCCATAGATTTGGTGGCCTTTCAAATTCCTTGAGAACCCAAATTTATTGTCCTAACTACAAGATAAAGTGCTATAATATTAGGCTTGCTTACCATTTATTTGAGATTCCCAGTCCCCATTGACCTATCACAAGGATATATAGCAAAAATGGGTCAGGATTAGTATTACTATGTAGTTCATCTACCTGAAAATTGCTATAAGTACTATTGTTTGAGTAAATATTACTATCGTTATGCGGTATAAGTCCCAGTTAAAATATCTATAATCTTAATACTAATGTCAGAAAGCCCATAGCTAAAGCTAGTTGCTTAGTGAAACTCTTGTTCCTTTGCTCCAAGAAATATAAACCCAATAATTGAGTAGACTTATACCCTTACTTTGCCAGACTTATGCGAATTAGGTATAACTTGTCTGTCTGGGTTTGAGTTCCTATACCTAGCCCAACCTAACTAACGGAGGATTTTAGATGACAACGAACCAGAGGACTACAGAAAATTCCCAAAACTCCAGGTTTAAAGAACCTGTTTCTGTGGACAATCTTGCCGAAAATTTGATGGAAGACTTGTTCAATGATATTGACCGAGTATTGGATGGTGGTAGTCGTTTACCAACTGAAGTAACTCGACCAGAAATTGTTTCTTTGACACCAATTAAGGTGCCTCAAATAGTTTTGCCTCAAAAGAATACTCAATCTCAAGACCCTGAAAAAGAGGCAAAGGCAAAATTAGCTCAAGCACAAGCAACCAAAAAAGAAAATAAATCATTAGATAAACTACTTTTAGGAGCAGCTTTTGCATCCATATTAGTAACTCTCTCTTTGTGGTTAGCAACTAGAGGTGGATTTGATAAAATTTTAGACTATTTAGGTTATGTAGAAAAGCCTGATTCATCAGCAGAAACATTGAATCCTAAAGCAGCAGCAGATGCAAAATTTGCAGATTATATCGAGCGCTCGCTCAAAATGATTGAGCAAAAAGAGGCGACTCAGAAACAACAACAACTTCCGGGTGTACCACCTGCTCCATCTAGTAATAATTTACCAAAAGTACCAGTATCGGCTAACCCATCCATAAATACTAGCTTACTCTTACCCCTCAACCGACTGGTCGATCTGATGGAGGCACAAGTAGCAAAAGAAACTGTAACTATTCCTGAAACTAAAGTAGTAGTAATTCCGCCTATTCCAACGGCGGTAGCAGTTACACCGAAATCTGAGCCATCTTCCCCAAAGCCATCAGCAGCATCTGCATCTAACGCTTCCAAATCTGAGCCATCTTCCCCAAAGCCATCAGCAGCATCTGCATCTAAGGCTTCCACAGAAGCTGCTGAAAACGCTCAAGAAAAATCGGAAGCCGAAATAACTGCCAAAGCAGAAGTCAAATCAGAAACTAAAGCTAAAGTTGATAGCTCTAGCTCGGCGAAAGCTGAAGCAAAAACAAAACCGGAGCCTCCAGCCAAAACAACGGCAAAACAGAAACCAGAACCAGAACAAGAACCGGAAACAACAGCACAAGCAGAATCTCAAACAGAAACACCAACACAACCAGTATCATTACCTCCACCTCCAACAGCAGAAATACCTGTGGCGGAAATAATCGCAGCTAGTCAAGTTCAAAGCCCTATTAATACACTGGTAGGTATCTTGGAGTTAGGCGAACGTTCTGCTGCTCTATTTGAAATTGATGGAGTGGCCCGTCGGATATATGTCGGAGAGAGTATTGGTGGTAGTGGTTGGACTCTTGTCAAAGTAGCTAACCAGGAAGCTGTGATTCGCCGTAATGGTGAAGTTCGTTCTGTTTTTGTCGGGCAACAATTTTAGTTATAACTGTAAGCATGAGCTGAGTAATATATGCGTACTACGATGTGGTACTGGCAATATGACTTAAAAATAAGGTTTCAAGATTTCAAGCCTCTGGCTGAAGCCAGAGGTAATGTTAACGAAGTTCCTCCGCAGGAGGCTAAATGATAACTGATAACTGAAATGACTTATGGGTTTATTTGACGATTTTAGCCAATTTCTCGAAAACAGACTTGAAGAGTTCCTGCAGAATAACCCCCATTTAGAACTACAGGCACTTGAAGAGCAATTACGCCAACAAGAAGAAGATACTCTGCGCCTCATCGCACAACTCCAGCGCCAAGAAAAAAAATTAGAGCAAGATATTCTCTCGACTGCCCAAGAAGTTAAGCGTTGGCATAACCGAGTCGAAAAGGCACAAACAGCTAATAGACTAGATTTAGTCCAGGCTGCCCAGGAAAGAGAAGCATCTTTTTTACGACAAGGTAATCAACAGTGGGGACAGATGCAAGGATGCAAGCAGCGCATCCAACAGGCGAAAGAACTGTATCATCAGATTAAACAACGTCGTGAGGAGGTACGAGCAAAAGCTGTTCAAGCTGAGGCTACTCGTTATGCTACCAGGAATGAAAGACGTTGGGAAACTGATGGTTGGAATCAAACCAGTTCCTATAATTTTGGTAATTTATTCGACCCATTAGAGGAACAGTTTAAAAGTCTGGAAACAGATGAAGAGCTGGAAAGAATGAAGCGGAATATGGGAAAGTAGTTGGATATTTATTAGGTCAGGGAATTATTAAATTTCCTGACCCTATTATACCGTTTCTCAAAAACTTTTCTACATTTTATTGAGCCGGAGGGACGTTGCATACAACGTCCCTACAGAGAAGTAAAAAGATGAATAATTAACACGCTCTTGGTTAATAATTATTAAAAAGCTTATTCGGCTTTTTTTAATCACTTAAGAATTGAAGTGTTACCTAAGTATAACATTAATGCATGGTAATTGGTATTAATTATGAATATTGGGACAATAGGGAATTGGTCGGTTATCTATCAGAATGAAAAGGTAATTAATCACACAAAAATTATTTGTACTGCCATATCAATACCAGGATTATTTCCACTAATAATTACGGAAGAACGAATAGGTGAAGAAGAACAACGTGGTTATGGCGAGAAAAATTTCAATTTGTCTGAAAGAAAAATTATTGACTGTGGTGGAAAAACAAATGCAGAAGTAATAGAAATGGCTGTAGATATTTTTAGAGAAAACTGCAAAAAATTTGATAAAAAGTAATTGCTATAATCACAAATTAATTCTACAAATAAAGTCATATAATCAGTGAACATCAAGCCTTACTAATTATAGTTTCATAATTATCAATAATACTTGCTTTTGTTGATATCTATAACATTAAAAAGAATAAATTTATTCGTAGATATAACAATCCTATTTCAGTTGTAATATTTTGGTGGTAGTTAGGAGTCAGTCCTCAGTCCTCATGAGTCAGAATTTTTAAAGTTTTTCGTTAATATTAACTATTCTAAAAATTTTCACAAATCATTTAGGATTGCTATAGTAATAATTTTTTATATTATTCACGGACTGTATTAAAGCCAATTTTTCAGATGATTAATGGTCAATTAAAGTGATAAAAAACTTTCTTCTCCTCTTCCTTCTTTTTCCCTCCTGACTCCTTCATCGTTATTTATAAGAGACGGTTTGTAAAGGAAATATAAAAAGAAGATAGGGAACACTTAACACTTAACAGGGAACACTTAACAGGTAACAGGTATGGAGGTATGGAGGGAGGAAGAAATCAAGACAACTATTTGTCAGTTAAAAATCTAGGAATATATGTACCTTTCCACCTCTGGTATCTACCAAATTTCAATCCCTTGAAGTACTAGCGCTTTGAGATTTTAGTCACTACCCATCTCTGTTAATACTTATTTTACAAACAGTCTCTAAGTATTCAACCGGACATGATATTAAATATAATATTCCTTCTATAAACTGGATTTGCTATAATTGAGTTGAGAAAATTGGATTATGTAAATAATCAGCCCTATTTTTCAGCTCTAATCAAACCCCATATATTTCTATCGGAGGAACAATGGCAATTAAGGATGATTTTTTGTATCCTCACAGTCGCTATCACGGTGATTTTACTCCAGAAAACTTAGTTTTTAACGCTAACTTACAGGAATTTGCTCAACGAGTTAGTATCATTTGTGGCTTAGAAACTGGTGGGAAAATTTCTCCAGAAGAAGCTTATGATAAAATTAAAGACCTTTGGAAACAGTTGAAAAAGTCTAAGAAAAATTTGGGTATTGGTGAAGACTCTGGGGATGGTTCTACTCAGCAAAATATTTAAAATTAATAATGATTTTATCCCCTAAATTAACTGGAAAATTGAGTATTTTTCCTTAAAAATAACAGTTTCAGGCAATTATTTGACATTTAAAGTTTGAAACTATTTGTGACATGCTTAAACTGAATTGGTAGAACAGTTTCAGAGTATTTATCTGTGCTGGGACTTTTGACAAATTCTTGAGGAATGCTATAATAAGTAAAAACACTGAGAAAAAATACTGAAAAATGTGACAAAAAGTAAAAAAATATCAAGCACAATCTCAAGATAGGCAAAAAAGGAAAATAAAAATGGAGATAATATTACTATGAACAAAAAATTAACTTAAAATCTCTTTAATTAAATTATAAATTGTGTAAAACTACTCAGGGAAAAACTAAAATGAATCACCATGAATTTATTTTTCCACAAAGTTCCTATTACGGAAAAGGAACTCCAGAAAATATAGCTTTTAATGAGAAATTACAAGAATTTTCTCATAAGGTAAATTATATTAGTGGTCTACAAACAGCAGGGAAAATTCCAGCAAGATTGGCCTATCTACAGGTGCAGGAACTATGGCAAGAGCTTAAACAAACAAAACAAAAGTTAGATAGTGCAAAAAAAGCTTAAATATAAGAAAAATTTATGGCTAATAACCAAAGCGCGATCGCCAATTCCAGGTAATCATCAAAATTGACTGATTGGCAATCGCTTAAAATTGAAATAATTTAGCCTCAAACCACTAATTTTCAAATACTAATTCCATCCTATCACCTCTAAATCTTGTTATCCCATATTCAATAATCTTGCCATCCCGATCTACATTGATCGATTCTGCTAATAGAATAGGGTGATTAAGAGGAACTTCCAAAACAGAAGCATCAAGATGTTCTACTATACGAGCATAAACATGAGTTCTATGACGAATATGGTCGCAATTATATAGCTCCCTTAATAATTGAGAAATTGAACCTTTCTCTTGCAAAAATTGGATTCCCTCCTCTTTGATTATTTCTGGAAAACGATCTAAAGGAAAATAATGACTACTAATGCTAAGGGGTTGCTTATCTGCAAAAGCTAAACGTTCAATTAAAGCGACACAAGCACCTACTTCTATTTCTAGTTTTTGAGCAATATAAGCATCAGCAAGTCTTTGAACTACTTGTAGCAATTGAAAATTAGGTTTTTGGCCTTGGGCAATGAGAGTTTTACTATAGCGTACTCGTTTACCAATAACATATTGAATAGGTTTACCCACAACAAAAGTTCCACGACCTTGATCGACTCTGAGCAACCCTTCACTTTTCAAAATAGCGATCGCCCGGCGCAAAGTATGACGGTTAACGGCAAAATGTTCACTGAGTTGAGCTTCAGTGGGTAACTTGTCTCCTACTTGATAAACTCCTTGCTTAATTTTTTCGCGTAACTCTTCAACAATTTGAGTATAAATTGGTAAGTCTTCACGGTGCATGATGTCTTAAATATATATATTTTAATTTGGCGTTGCATAATCATTGTATGAATTATCAATATTCACTCCTGACAGTACTTATTTCATAAGCATTTTATTACAGAATAATTATTAATTATAGCGGTTCTCATATTAATGAAGTACAGTATTTTTTTCTATTCCTTATTCCCTATTCGCTTTTGCCTGTTGCCTTTCGGAGCTGTTGCCTAAAATCCAAAATTTGTGTATCCCACCAATTTGATAAATGCTTTATTAATTAGGGCTTACTGATTAAATAGCAAAGAATTGACATATAAAGGTTTGAGCCGTTTTCTCGTCGAAAAAAGTGCCTGGTTTTCAGCTCTTCAGGCTCAAAAAGTTAGTATTTTGGGCAGACAAGGACAGAGAAATCAAGGGACAAATATATCCGACTATCTCCTCTATAATTCCCATTTCTCCTGACTCTTAACTACTCCTTACAAATAGGTAATTCAAGAATTAATAATTAAATAATTCACGCCTAATTGCCTCCCCTTGGATAGGGGAAAAAGCGGTCGGAAAGCGGAGCAGTCCGTTAGGATGGGATGGCGAGGAGACCTCGCTAGCCTCCAATCTCCCCTTGAGAAAAGAAAATATTCCTTATATTCAATTCCCGTACGGTTAAAACCCGAGGTAATTATCAATTATCAATTATCAATTATCCATTATCCATTATCCATTATCCATTAATGAATCCCTGCCTCAACAAAAAGACTTTTGAGTGCAAATCCTAATTATTAATTAAATAATTCAGGTTAACAGCCTCCTCTTTCAAGAGGAAAAAAGTGCTAAGATATTTTCTTATATTCAATTCCCGTACGGTTAAAACCCGAGGTAATTATCATTATCCATTATCCATTAATTAAAACCTCTTCCTACTCCCTAATTTGTACCATTATACTCCCGCTACATTTTATATGGCTTTGTTCGGCGATAGAAGTCCGTTCCGCTTTGTGAGGCAGATGAAACATGATAATGAAAATCTCCTAAAGCATTCAATCAATTAGATATCTCCAAAATAGAAAATAAGATAAAATTATCAAAACCATTTATGTATACGGTCTTCCAAATGAATCAAATTTTAGAATATATTTATAATTATCCAAAAGAAACAAAAAGAATTCTTGGTATTACTTACGAACAGCTAATAAAATTAATAGCAAATGCCCAAATAATAGAATCAGAAAAAAAAGAGGCGATGTAGCTGCCGCTAGGCTCCGCCAACGCCAAAACAGAAAAAAGATTAATCAAAGCAGGTGGAGGAAGAAAAAAGAATTTAACTCAGGAAGAAGAAATCATTTGAACGTTATTTTATTTACATCAAATACCAACTTTTCAAACATTAGGAATCAATTTTGGTATAAGTTAATCAAGTGCTAATAATATTTTTCATTACTGGATAGATATTCTCAGAGAATTACTGCTAGCAAGTTTATTAGAACAAGTAAAAAAAAAAGAAAATGAATTGGAATGGGTAAAAGAAGTGTTAACAGAATTAGAATTAATTGTAGATAGCACAGAACAAAGTAGAGAAAGACCAAGTGAATATAAAAAACAAGAAAAATATTACTCAGGAAAAAAGAAAAATCATACTTTTAAAAATCAAATAATAACAACACCAAAAGGAAAAGAAATAGTAGATGTAATAGTAGGATAAAAAGGTCCAGTAAGTGATGTAAATGTATTAAGAAAACAACAGAATAAGTTTGATAAAAGACAAGAATTTCAAGGAGATAAAGCTTATGAAGGAGCAGAGAGAACAACTACACCAAAAAAGAAACCAAGAAAAAAAGAAATGCCACCATAAATCAAAGAATAAAATCAAGAAAAAGCCAAAAATAGAATATTTGTAGAACATGTAATAAGATTAATTAAAATATTTGGAGTTGCTAGAGAAAGATTCAGATTAAAAGATAATAATTATGAAAAAGTAATCTTAAAAATATGTGGTTTAGTTAGACTAATAATTGGATCTTTAATATTAGTATAGAGTTGCAAAAAAATTAGATAAAAATAATAAAAAAAGTACAATAAATATTTATATTAATAACACGAAGCATCTCTGATACCCATAAAACTGTACAAATTAACTATCCTCATAAGTGGCGATCGCTCCACTAAAGATAGTTAGGATAGGCGTTTGAGTATTTTTGGAGATGTCTATTATATTTCTATTTTGCCGCTTTGGGGCTAACTACTAAAGTAAAAAATTGGATAAAAGTTAACATTCTTGTACATTCTTTGTCATAATATGAAAAGTATGTTTAATATCATGTCCGCTTAATTAGTGATAAAAAAATTTTTCCTCCTAAATCTTCTTTCTTCCTCCTGACTCATTCCTAATTATTTATAACTGTTCATCCGGACATGATATAATTTATTTGAAGGAGGTAAATGATTAATTGAAATGAAATCAATATTGCACAAAAAAAATTATAAATATAAATGTTGTCAATCTGATTGTGAGGCACTCCAGAGACTAAAAGGTCTGCTGTAAACGTACAAAAACTATGTGTCTGAAAGTTAGAGTCGAAAATTGAACAAGAAAAAAAGACGGCATTAAAGCTAGTAAAAAAATTAGAAACAACTGGATTTGATACAGTTAACCAAGCTCAGGTTCATTTGAAATCCATACTGATGACATTCATTTTTTTATGTTTTATAGAATTAATTTGTTGAATTTGTTGGCTCAAATTATGATGATGATTCATGTATACCTTTGTACTACATTGTGAAGTGCGGAATGTGGGTTAAAAGGAAATGTTTTTGGAGGGTTGCTCACGCATCACCGTTATAATACCATTTTTCAAAAATCTTGCTATATTTGATTAGGTTGGAAAGTGTGAGAGGTGGGGGTAGGGATGTTCCATGCAACGTCTCTACAAAATAAGAATAATTAACATTAACTGGCTAATAATTAGGGAATAAGTTATTTTACTTGTGTTAATTACTTAATAACTGAAGTGTCACCAAAGTATAGCATTAATGAATAGGAATTGGTATAAAAAAAACTTCTGACTTCTGACTTCAGCTATAGTCACAGCAAGAATTTAACTTCTGACTTTTGACTTCTGATGACTTCAGCTATTGACCTATTCCTAATCAAATTATCAAATTATCAAATTATCTAGAATTATTATGTCGGCAACATTTGAACAAGTATTTGTGCATCCTAGTCAATTTCCTGACCAAGTTTATCAAGATTATTTAGCCAGTTTTTCTGGGAAGCAAATTAATCATAAATTTCATTATGATAGTGTCAAGCAAAGTCAAAAATGGTTAAAAATTCACCAAGAATATTCTCCTTCTAGAACCAATCTAGATTGTGTTGATGCTTATGAAAAATGTTTCCAAAAAACAGCCGAAACCCTAGATGAATTTTCTACTTTACAGTTAATTGGATTAGGTTCTGGTGGTGGAACTAAAGACAGTTTGTTATTATCGTACTTATCTAATCAAAGGCGAGAGTTAATTTATTATCCTCTAGATGTTAGTTTATCTCTGGCAATAATTTCTGCTCAAAAAGCCAGAAGTTCTTTTCCTGAATTATCTGTACAACCAATTGTTTGCGATCTACTTCATGCTGATGATTTAATGCTTCAGATTCAGAAAAGGGATGACCAACAAAGGAGAATTATTACCTTTTTTGGCATGATTCCTAATTTTTATCCCCAGCAAATTTTCCCAATTTTAAATAATTTTTTGACTGAGGGAGATTTATTGTTATTAAGTGGAAATTTAGCACCGGGTTCTGATTACGTTCAAGGTATTGAAAAAATTCTGCCACAATATGATAATGAATTGACTAAAGATTGGCTAATTACTGTATTGGAAGATGTAGGAGTTAATCGAGAAAATGGGGATATCAAGTTTGGGATTAAAGATGATGAGGAAAATCCTAGTTTGAAAAGAGTTAATGCTAATTTTGAATTGCATAATGATGTGAGTTTTAAATTGGATGAGCAATTAATAGAGTGGAAAAGTGGGGATAAAATTGGGTTATTTTTTTCCTACCGTTATACGACGGCAAAGCTGCAAGAAATCCTCAGTAGTTATGGGATAAATATATTGAATTATTGGGAAGCTGCTAATCAAGAAGAAGGAGTTTATCTCTGTCAAAAAGGTAAGTAATCTAGTTGCACAGAAATCAAATATTAGCAATAATTAGTCTAGTAGTAGACCGACACAGTTAAAACTGTGCATTAGGGAGTAGGATAGGGACGTTTTGCTGACGCAAAGCTCCGCTTTCCATGTCGCGACAGCGAAACGCGGAGCGACATGAAACGCATTTTTGTTATGCAACGTCTCTAGGGGAGTAGGAGAGAAAGATTTTTCTTGGGTTACCCTGTGGGATTTTCCTAAGTCCCATGCTTCGCTATCTTTAATACCACCCATGAAAAAAAGAATGCTAGAAAAATGTACGTTTTGATTGGATATGCTAAAAAATATTTGCTCTAATACATTTTAGATAAGTATCTTTATCATTTCCCCCATTTGGTATCTTTGACATTGATTTTCCTTTCTAGAATCTGAGCGATCCCTGATGAGAGACTATCTTTTTTTAGTTGAATAAAAAGTCATGCGTATGGGCGAACAACCCCCACATAATTTGATCATATCACAAAAATTGTCAGGATGCAGCCGAAAATCCCCTCTCAAAGAAATTTTTCAGGAGCTTGAGAGAATGAAAATGTGGGTAATTTTTCACTGAAGATTTATGAATCAAAAGATTTGTGGGAAGCTCCAAAAGATGAAAATCTTTTTGGTATTGCTCCTAGAAAATATTGAAGAATATTTGATTGTCTCTTAGGGAATAATTTTAGTTGAATAAAAAGTCATGCGTATGGGCGAACAACCCCCACATAATTTGATCATATCACAAAAATTGTCAGGATGCAGCCAAAAATCCCCCTCCTCAAAGAAATTTTTTCAGGAGCTTGAGAGAATGAAAATGTGGGTAATTTTCCACTGAAGATTTATGAATCAAAAGATTCGATCGGGGAAAAATCTGATTCTAATCTTAAAAGTAAGGGAGTATTTTTCAATCTTTTTCTGCAACTGCCTAATAACCACTCCCGACTCGTAACTCAAAAATTTTCACGGGGGTAAAGATAGGGTTAAAGCTTCTATAGAACCCATTTGGTATCTAGGCTCGGGAGTGTGGGAAGAGGACGAAACTTACCTAGACTTTGAGATTTTTGACAAATATACAAATACAATTATTCCTCCTACTTTCGAGCCTCTCCGTACCCAGAACTCCTCACACTTCCCACACTTCCTTGACGCACTACCTCTTTTTCCTTACCTTACAATAAATAATTAATAATATTCACCTGATTAAGTCAAAACAGAATTTAGTTTTTCTTGATGTTCAGTTGGAATATTTTGAGGAGGAGATATTTGTAGTAGATATTCCTCAAATTCAATATCAGGTATTTCCCCAAGAATACCCAAAGGTTCGCCATTTTTGAGACGTTGTTTTTTGCATTTAGCTAAAGCCATTAAAGTCTCACGTTTTTCTCCAACACACTCAAATGGTTTCTCAGAATTTGGGTCAAATAAACGTTTCCAAATATCCTCAAGTTTTGTCAGATTAAATAAGTCTTTTCCTACTACCTGGGTAGCAAAACGAGAATCTGTTACAGCTTCAATTAAAGCATAAGAAAAAGCACATTTTGGACAGTTACAACACCATCGAAAATCTTCTGGAGACCACTGTGCTTCATTACAGGAAGTAAGGTCATTCAGAATATTTTTGTTCCACAAAGATAGCTGATGAACTGCACCTATAGAATAAACTTCTTCGCAAATACTTACATAACTGAAAGGCAAACCTTTGCGCTTCAAAAAATCATTAAAACGTTCTATATAAGCAGCTCCCTTAGCACTTTGATGATTAACTTCTCGCCCTTGGTATGTAGCATTAGATTCATTAGAACTCTTATCATTTGCTAATACAAGAAACCGATGCCCTTGCTGCATAGCAATTATCATCATAATGAAAAGAGCATTAGTAATAGTAGGGTCGTTACGAACGCCTTCATAAGCAAAATGTTCTGCTGGATCTTCTTTGGGATGAGCTTGTATTTCCCACAGATAGGTTTGATTTTTAATATAGTCAAATACTGGAAACTTTTGCAGCCATTTATCACCTAATATTCCTCCTGCATTATTTGACATACTCCCGACATCAAATCACAGATTATGATGCGGGATTCTCATCATTGATGATTCTACGCTCATAGAGATGACTTAGATGGGCAATATCACTATTACCAAACCAGAGGTCGGACTCTCCCGTAGCTTTTGGGTCTCCCCCAGATTCCGAGTGTCCCTCGGTACTGTTGACTATTGCTCCTAGCATTTCTAAACCTTTAGCTAAAATGTTCCTTGCTGCATTGTGGTCTCTATCAGCAATATAACCACAATGCGGACATTTGTGAGTCCTAACAGACAAAGATTTTTTAACAGTCTGACCACAATTTGAACAATTTTGAGATGTGAAATGTGGAGGCACTGCTATGGAAGCAATTCCATGCAACTTACCATAGTATTCTAACCATTGTGTGAACTCATACCAACTTGCATCAGATATAGATTTAGCTAAGTGATGATTTTTAACTAGGTTAGCAATCTTCAAATCCTCGTATACTACCAAATCGTGAGATTGGATTAACGCCCTTGCAGTCTTTACTGCATGGTCTTTACGCTGTCTACTGATTTTGAGATGTTGCCTGGCTAATTGCTTTCTGGCTTTGTGGTAGTTATTTGATTGTGGCTTTTTACCTTTCTCGTGGCGGCGCGATACTTTCCGTTGTAGCTTTTTTAGTCGTTTTTCCGACTTTCTCAAATATTTAGGATTTTCTATAGCATTACCATCACTATCAGTATAAAAAGCATTTAAACCTAAATCAATTCCTACTATATTGCCTTCAAAGTTATGAGCTTCTTTTCTCTCTACATTTACTAGAAATTGACAATAATAACCATCAGCTCGTCTCACAACTCTTACACGACTTATTTGTTGCTCTGAATACCAGACTAGATCACGACTTGTCCACAACTCAAAGACACCAGCTTTAAAACCATCTTTAAATTCAATTTTCTTTCTATCTGGAGATAGCTTATAACCTGTTGATTTGTACTCTATTGAACGAGTGAATTTCTTGAATTTTGGATAGCCTCTCTTGGTGCGCGTTCCCTTGCGACTGTCGTCGTCGCGGGGTCGCACCGCTTTTTTACCTGGTAATTTCAGTCTACAATTTTTGTAGAATCGTTGTATTGATTGCCATGTTCTATCGGCTGATGCTTGTCTTGCTTGAGAGTTTAACTTTTTTACCCAAGGAAAATTACTATCCTTTGCTAGTACAGAACAAAGCTTTTGTAAGTCATTGCGTTTGACATCTTTATTATCCATCCAATAGCGCAAACAACTATTTCTGATGAATTGACATGTGAGAATCATTTCATCTAAAATTTTGTACTGATTTTGACTGCCTTTTAATTTGGCCTCAATTACTAGCACTCGCTGTTGTTAACTCCTTGACTACATTGATTATTATAATTAATTTTACCTAAAATGTATACTGGATAAACTATTAATATTTGTGTATAATTATGACATCGAATCATAATTATACACCCATCATTCATCCAGACACTAAATCTCGCGATTATAGTGCTGGCCTTCTGATGGGTTTAGGTAAAGTAAATGCTTCTATTGGAAGATTTGCTTGCTGCATCCACTCAAAGGCGAATGTACTTTCTTTACCCCCACTAACAGCAAGAAGGTAGGTATCATTAACAGAAGGAAAAGAATAATTTTCTGTATAATTTGAGGAAAACTCTATTCGAGGCATTTTATCCCAATCCCATTTTTCCAGATAAAACTTTTGCTGAAGATACCAATAAATATCCTCATTCCACCAATCTATTTCCCACTCAAGACAACTATACCAAGGTACTTTTACTATTTGAGGGGTACATATTTCGCAAAGGCGATAAATTTCTGCCATTGCTATTCCTATGAAAATAGATGGGTGGATTTTTTCTGTATTTTCAAATTTTGCTGGAAAGTCGATGTAATAAAAATGTTGCCAGTTATCAATTAGAAACGGAAAAATAAGTCGATAATTTTTCCAGTAAGGTGCTTGAGAATAAATGACTGAACAGGTGGGAGATTTTCCTGTTGCCATATATTGTATCCGCGACTCGTGATATCTACTTTTGAATTGTTCAGTTAAACTCATTTTTATTTAGGGAATAGGAAATAGGTAATGGCAATTAGTATTAAACTGTAGCTCATCCTCAAAAGTGCTGTAAAGATAATAGGTAATTGAGTCAGCTTATAATAATGAATTAACTATTGCGTGTGGGCAAGAGTCGGAAAATTTGACTACCCACCTCCATCTGGCTGGTGCTTCATAAAATGAATTAACTGTTGCTCTATACGCAATAGTTGGAAATTTTCACTACCCAACTCCATCTGGCGGATGCTTCATAAAATGTATTAACTGTTGCTCTATACGCAATAGTTGGAAATTTTCACTACCCAACTCCATCT